>DASQVF010000335.1:0-10952 GCA_035640915.1 Propionibacteriaceae bacterium | reverse complement strand
CCCGGTAGACACGCTCGGCCGGGGCGGCGAAGTCGCGCACGATGGTGATCACGGGCAGGTTGGGATCGGCCTCGATGGTGGTCCCGTTCGGGTCGGTGGGCAGGGTGATCGTGCTCATGATGCAGTTCCTCTCTGCGGTTGGGGTTGTGGGTTGGATTCGGTGTCCATGCCGGCCAGCACGGCGTCCAGGCGGCGGAAGCGCTCCTCCGCCTGCCGGCGGTAGCGCTCGATCCACTTCGTCATCAGGTCGAACACCTCGGCTTCCAGATGACGGGGGCGACGCTGGGCATCGCGTTGCTGGGTGACCATTCCCGCGTCCTCGAGCACCTTGAGGTGCTTGGAGACCGCCTGGATCGACATGTCGTACGGTGCGGCGAGCTCGCCGACCGTGGCGTCGCCGACGGCCAGCCGGGCGACCAGGTCGCGACGGGTCGGGTCGGCCAGGGCGGCGAAGATCCGGGACAGCTGGTCATCGGTCACGGTGTCTCCCCGTCCTTCTTTCTCAACTGATCAGTTGAGAACAGGTTAGGCGGACCAAGGACGATTGTCAACCGCTCGGTTGAACAACGGACCGGTGCGCCGCCAGCGGACGGCCCGGCCTTCGCCCCGACGGGCTGGAGGACGAGTGATGCGGAATAATCGTGCCGTCAGGTCTCTGCACTACAGATGAGGATGCGCAATGGCTGCTATGAAACCGCGTACAGGTGACGGCCCCATGGAGGTCACCAAAGAGGGACGTGGGATCGTCATGCGGGTTCCGTTGGAGGGGGGCGGCCGCCTCGTGGTCGAGCTCAACGCCGAGGAGGCGGCGGAGCTCGCCGGGGCCTTGCAGGAGGTCGTGGGCTAGGTTCGTCAAAGATGTTGACCCGGTCGCCGCTGCGGCCGGGTCTTTCTCTGCCCTGACCTGCCGTCCGAAGGAGAAGCGTCGTGCTGCATCCGTCCAGCCAGGCCGTCAACGACATCCTGGCCGCCGCCGGACTCCCGGGCCGGGTCCGCATCCTCGACCGGCCCGCCCCGACGGCGGCCGCTGCGGCCGAACAGCTCGGCTGCCCGATCGGAGCGATCGCCAACTCGCTGGTGTTCGCCTCGGCCGACGACGAGCCGGTGCTGATCATGACCAGCGGCGCCCACCGGGTGGACCTGGAGCGGATTCGCAGTGACCACAGCCTCGACCTGCACCGGGCGTCGGCCGACTTCGTCCGCACCCACACCGGCCAGCCGATCGGCGGCGTCGCTCCCGTCGGCCATCCGGCGCCGATCCGCACCTTGGTCGACCGGACGCTGCAGGCGTTCGACCCGCTCTGGGCGGCCGGCGGCATCCCGCACGCGGTATTCCCGCTGAGCTACGCCGATCTGCTCCGGCTGACCAACGGCACCGAAGCCGACGTGGCTTGAACGCCGGCGGGCATGCTCGGCTAGATCAAACGGCGCACATCGTCGTCGCTGAGCTGGGCGAAGTCGGCGTACGCCAGGCCGACCGCGACGAAGTGGGCCGGGACCCGCGGGCAGACCACCGCGTCGGCGACCCGGCGTAGCGCCTCCAGGGCCGATGGCGGCGCGACCGGCACGGCCACGACGACCCGGGCCGGCTTCATCTCCCGCACCGCCGCCACCGCTGCCAGCATGGTGGAGCCAGTGGCCAGGCCGTCGTCGACCAGGACCGCGTCAGCGTCGGCCAGTGGTGGTGCCTCCGCCGTCGCGAACGCTTCGCCGCGGCGTTCCAGCTCCACCCGGGCCTGGGCCGCCGCCCGTTCGAAGGCGCGGTCATCCACCCCGACGGCAGCGGCCGTGGACGCGTTTCGGTAGGTCGAGATCTGCGACCCGACCCGAGCCAGCGCGCCGATCGCCAGCTCCGGGCGACCCGGCGCGCCGATCTTGCGCACCACCAGCAGGGCCAGCGGCGCCGACAGCGCCGCGGCGACCTCGACCGCCACCGGGACGCCGCCGCGGGGGAGCGCCAGCACCACAGGCCGGGAGAAGGAGCCGAGCGACAGCACAGCCTCGGCCAACACCCGGCCCGCCGCCGTCCGGTCCCGGTATCGGCTCATAGGAGGAGGACTAGTTTCCGCTCTTCGAGCATCGGAGGAGCGCCCCGGTGCCGTCCGGAGGAGCGATGAGCGAAACACGCTTTTCGTTTCCCGAAGAGGGACGACGGCGGCAGCCCTCAGGGCGCGACGGGTGCGAGAAGAACATTAGGAACCGTGCAGCTCGATGGCGCGGCGGTAGACCTCGACCGTCTCGGCCGCGATCCTGGCCCAGCTGAACTCGTCGATGCAGCGCTGCCGGCCGGCCTTGCCGAACCGCTTGGCCAGCTCGGGGTCCGCGGTCAGCTGGTTGATCTTGCTCGCCAGGCCGGCCTCGAACTCGGCGACCGCCGCCGGATCGTCGGCTCGGGCGGGGTCGTAGGGCACCAGGTAGCCGGTCTCGCCGTCGACCACCACCTCCGGGATGCCGCCGACGGCGGACGCCACCACCGCCGTCTCGCAGGCCATCGCCTCCAGGTTCACGATGCCCAGCGGCTCGTAGACCGAGGGGCAGGCGAACACCGTGGCGTGCGACAGCACCTGGCGGACCGAGGCTCGCGGCAGCATCTCCTCCACCCACAGCACCCCACCGCGGCTGGCCTGCAGGTGGGCGAAGGCCTCACCGAACTGACGGGAGATCTCCGGGGTGTCGGCGGCTCCGGCCAGCAGCACCACCTGGGTGTCCGGGTCGAGCTGCTCGGCCGCGCGGACGAGGTGGACCAGGCCCTTCTGCCGGGTGATCCGGCCGACGAACACCACCGACGGCCGATCGAGATCGATGCCGAGACCCGTGACGATGTCGGTCCCCGGATCGGGCGCGAACTCGTCGGTGTCGATGCCGTTCTTGACCACGTGCACCTTGTCCGGATCCAGGTCGGCGTAGGAGTCGAGGATGTCGGTCCGCATCCCCGCACTGACCGCGATCACCGCCTCGGCGGCCAGGAAGGCGGTCCTCTCCGCCCACGACGACAGCCGGTAGCCGCCGCCCAGCTGCTCGGCCTTCCAGGGCCGGTGCGGTTCCAGCGAGTGGGCGGTGACCACGTGCGGGATGCCCTGCAGCAGGCCGGTCAGGTGCCCGGCGAGATTCGCGTACCAGGTGTGGGAGTGGACCAGGTCGACCTCCGGGATCGCTGCGGTCATCGACAGGTCGGCACCGAACACCCGCAGGGCCGCGTTCGCGCCGGGCGGGAAGTTCTCCGCGTGGGCGGTGGCGCCCTCCCGCGGTTCGCCCATGCACTGCACGTCGACATCGACCAGGCTGCGCAGCTGCGGCACCAGCTGGGCGACGTGGACACCGGCGCCGCCGTAGATCGACGGCGGGTACTCCCGGGTGAGCAGGGAGATGGTCAGTCGGTCATCGCTGACGGCAGCCATGTCGGCATCGTTGCATAGCGGCCTTCCCGTGAGAAGGCGTGCGCACAGCGGTGATCGGCCTCTTGTCGCCGTGCCTGCGTTGCCCCTACGTTACTGATCATGGCGGGGCATCCGAAGGTTCTGGCGATCGTTCTGGCCGGTGGTGAGGGAAAGCGGCTGATGCCGCTCACCGCGGACCGGGCCAAGCCGGCGGTCCCGTTCGGCGGGACTTACCGGCTGATCGACTTCGTGCTGTCCAACCTGGTCAACGCGGGCATGCTGAAGATCGCCGTCCTGACCCAGTACAAGTCGCACTCGCTGGACCGGCACATCTCGCTGACCTGGCGGATGTCGACCCTGCTTGGCAACTACGTCACCCCGGTGCCCGCGCAGCAGCGGCTCGGCCCGCGGTGGTACCAGGGCAGCGCCGACGCGATGTTCCAGTCACTCAACCTGATCAACGACGACCGCCCCGACTACATCGTGGTCTTCGGCGCGGACAACATCTACCGGATGGACGTGTCGCAGATGCTGGACGCGCACATCGCCGGCGGTCTCGGCTGCACCGTGGCCGGGATCCGGGTGCCGCGCAGTCAGGCGTCCTCGTTCGGGGTGATCGACGCGGGAGACGACGCCAAGATCGACGCCTTCCTGGAGAAGCCCGCCGACCCGCCCGGGCTGTCCGACGACCCGGACTCCTCGTTCGCGTCGATGGGCAACTACATCTTCACCACCGGAGCCCTGATCGACGTTCTGCACGCCGACGCCGAGATCGAGAGCTCGCATGACATGGGTGGCGACATCATCCCCAGCTTCGTGGAGCGCGGCGAGGCGCAGGTCTACGACTTCACCGCGAACTCCGTGCCGGGCAGCACGGACCGGGACCGGGCGTACTGGCGCGACGTCGGCACCATCGACGCCTACCACGAGGCGCACATGGACCTGGTCTCGATCGACCCGGTGTTCAACCTCTACAACCTGGACTGGCCGATCTGGACCTACCCGGTGCAGATGCCGGGGGCCAAGTTCACCCTGGACGGTCAGTCGACCGACTCCATCGTCAGCCCCGGCTGCATCGTCTCCGGTGGCATGATCGACGACTCGGTGCTGTCGCCGAACGTGCGGGTGCTGGAGAACGCCCACGTCGACCAGTCGGTGCTGCTCAGCAACGCCTGGGTCGGCCGGAGCGCGGTGATCCGTCGGACGATCCTGGACAAGAACGTGGTGGTGAAGGAGGGTGCCGAGGTCGGGGTGGACCACGAGGCGGACCGCGCCCGGGGCTTCACGGTCTCCGACGGCGGCGTCACGGTGGTCGGCAAGGGCGTCGTCGTCGAGAAGGCGTGAGCGCTCTACCGTTTGACCGCGACCAGGAGTCCGTCGCCGACCGGCAGCAGCGCCGAGATCAGGTCCTCGTTGTCGTTCACCCCGGCGAGGGCGGCGCGCACCGCCTCGGTCTGGTCATCGGTGTTGGTCTCGTCAGCCACCCGGTCGTGCCAGAGCGCGTTGTCCACCGCGAGGACCCCGCCGTGCCGCAGCAGCCGTAGGCCCTGCTCGACGTACTCCGCGTACTCGAGCTTGTCGGCGTCGATGAAGACAAGGTCGTACGCGCCGTCGCTCAGCCGGGGCAGCACGTCCAGCGCCGAGCCGGCGATCAGCCGGAACCGCTGCTGCGGGATGCCGACCGAGCGGAACGCCTCGCGGGCCGCCTGCTGGTGCTCGGTCTCGATGTCCACACTGGTGAGGATCCCGTCGGGCTGCATGCCGGCGAACAGCGCGAGCCCGGAGACGCCCGACCCGGTTCCGATCTCCACCACGGCCTTCGCCTGGACCACCCGGGCCAGGAAGGTGAGCGCACTCGCCGTACCGCGACCGACCGGGGATATGCCGAACTCGACGGCCGCCTCGCGGGCGGCGAATGCCGCGTCCGGCTCGGGAACGAAGTTCTCCGCGAACGCCCAGGACGCCGGGCGGGGAGCGGACTTGGCAGAGGTCTGGCCGGCGACGCGGTTCACACGCGTCAGCGTAGCGAAGGCACCTCCGGAGAGCCCTACGATGACGCCATGACCAACGCGCGGGGGCGCAGCGACCTCCGGCCACTGCGGCGAGCAGCGTCGTGACCCACACCGTCGTCGCCGAGCTCGTCGCGGCCGTGCTCAAGGTCGAGGTAGAGGTGGGACAGCAGGTGGCGGCCGCCGACTCGGTGGTGATCCTGGAGTCCATGAAGATGGAGATTCCCGTGCTCGCCGAGGTGGCCGGCTCGGTGGTCGAGGTCGTGGTCGCCGACGGCGACGTGGTCAACGACGGCGACCCACTCGTGGTGATTCAGCCGCGGTCCTGACCGGCGCAGTTTACAACCTAAACCGCCCTGGCCAGGATGGTCACCGAAAGTTTGGGGGTCAGTGTTTACGTCGTAAAGACGTGGGCATAGCGTCAAGGAGAGCCCTTACGACAATTCTCTGGAGGAATCAGATGCCCATCACCGAGAGCGACCTGGCCAACCTGCGCGGGAACGTGGTCACCACGTCCGGCGACAAGATCGGCAGTATCGGCCAGATCTACCTCGACGACGAGACCGGCCAGCCGAGCTTCGTGACCGCGAACACCGGTCTGTTCGGCACTTCCCAGTCCTTCGTGCCGCTGCAGAGCGCCAACGTGCGCGACGGCGACATCGTCGTGGACTACGACAAGGACACGGTGAAGAACGCGCCGCGGATCGACGACGATGGCAAGCTGTCGCCGGAGGAGGAGGACCGGCTCTACGAGTACTACGGCCTGGGCGGCGGCGTCAGCACCGGCACCTACGACACCGGAGCCGACTACGACCGTGGCGCGGACAGCGGCGCCGACCGGTCCGTGGGTGACCGGGTCCGCGACGCCGTCACCTCCGACTCCGGCGCCGACGGTGGGGCCGACCGTGGGGCGGACTACGACGCGGGCGCGAACCGGACGGTCGGCCACGACACCTCCGGCCCGACCACCGACGACGCGATGACCCGCTCCGAGGAGCGGCTGAACGTGGGCACCCAGTCTCGCGAGGCCGGCCGGGCGCGACTGCGCAAGTACGTCACCACCGAGAACGTCCAGCAGACCGTTCCGGTGCAGCGCGAGGAGGTCCGGGTCGAGCGTGAGCCGATCACCGATGCCAACATCGGCAACGCGACGTCGGGTCCGGCGATCAGTGAGGAAGAGCACGAGGTCGTCCTGCACGAGGAGCGGCCGGTCGTGGAGAAGGAGGCCGTTCCCGTCGAGCGGGTTCGGCTGGACACCGAGACCGTGACCGACGAGGTGACGGTGTCCGACGAGGTTCGCAAGGAGCAGATCGACACCGACGTGGACGCTGATCGGAACCGGACCGACCGCTGAGGACGCCAGGTCCTCAGCAAGACCGCATCACGAGAGAGGGAGTTCGCATGAGTAATCCCACCTACGGCTCCGACCCCCAGTCGGGGTACACCACCGGGGCCAACGACCCGTATGACACCGGTAGCACTGCCCCAGGTCCGTACGACGCCGGCACCGGCGCGTACGACACCGGGGCCACCGGCAGCACCGATCCGTACGACACCAGCGTCCCGTACGAGCCGACGGACCCGAACGCTCCGGCCGCCGGTGGCTATGCGACGACGGGCACCTACACGACCGACACCTCCTACGGCACCGAAACCGAGGGCGGCAGCCCATCGACCAAGGACGTGGCCAGGGACGAGGCCGGCAACGTCAAGGACACCGCCGTCGGTGCCGGAAGGCAGGTGGCGTCCACCGCCAAGGGCGAGGCCGCCAACGTGGCCGGCGAGGCCAAGCAGCAGGCCAAGAGCCTGGTCAGCACGGCCACGTCGGAGCTGAAGAACCAGGCGTCCAACCAGCAGAACCGGCTGGCCGGCACGCTGCGGGGCTACACCGACCAGCTGCAGGGCGTGACCCAGGGCCAG
Source organism: Propionibacteriaceae bacterium (assembly GCA_035640915.1). Lineage (GTDB taxonomy): Bacteria > Actinomycetota > Actinomycetes > Propionibacteriales > Propionibacteriaceae > Microlunatus. Next base: position 3,646 of record DASQVF010000335.1, on the reverse strand, counting down.
GGCCTCGAGGCCGGACCGCTGAACGACCTGGTGCAGCGGGCGGCGAGCCGGGGCAACGACTTCGTGTCCTGGCTGGAGAACCGGGAGCCGGCGGACGTGCTGGATGAGGTCCGGCGCTACGCCCGGCGCCGTCCGGTGGTGTTCCTGACCCTGTGCGGCCTGGCCGGTGTTGTGGCCGGCCGGATCACCCGCGGTGCCGTCGCGGCCAACACCAGCCTGGACTCCTCGGGGGGTGCGAGCCCCGCTCGCGCTCTGTCGGACACGGGGACCACGACCGGCGGGTACACGACCACCGGCGTGGACTACACGACGCCGGGCAGCACCTACGGTGCCTATACCGACGCCCCGGCCGGCGGGTACACCACCGAGACCACGTACGGGACCGAGACCACCTCGGGCGACTACGCCGATCGGGGTGACCCCACCCGATGAGCCACCAGGTCGATCTGCCGTCGGACGACACGCCCCGGCAGGGAGCCTTCGAGGCCGCCGACGGGCGGAGCATCGGCGAGGTGATGGGTGACCTCACCAAGGACGTCTCCACGCTGATGCAGCAGGAGGTGGCGCTGGCCAAGGCCGAGCTGCGCCAGTCCGGCCAGCGCGCCGGCAAGGGGATCGGGCTGTTGGTCGGCGCGGCGGTCGCCGGGCTGCTGTTCCTGGTCTTCCTCTCGGTCAGCGCCTGGTGGGGTCTGGGACAGTTCATCGAGAACCAGTGGTCCGCGCTCGTCGTGGCCGCCGTCTGGGTCATCATCGCCATCGTCTTGGCAATGGCCGGGCGGTCGGAGATGAAGCGGATCCGCGGGATCCCGGACACCACCGACACCCTGGGCAAGGTCCCCAACGCATTGAAAGGTCAGGAGGAACTGAACCGATGACGACCAGCAGCGACCCGGAGGAGATCCGGGCGGACATCGAGCGGACCCGCGCCGCCCTCAGCGACGACGTGGACGCGCTCACTGACGCCGCAAACCCGAAGAACGCGGCGAGGCGGCAGGCCAGCAGGGCCAAGGATGCATTGACCGGCGTGAAGGACAGGGTTATGGGTGTAGCTGACGATGTGAAGGACAAGGTGACGGGCACCGGGAGCGACGTGACCGGCACCGCGCGCGACAAGGTCGGCACCGCCCGGGACAAGGCGTCGTCGGTCGGCGACACCGTGAGCGAGCGGGCGTCGGCAGTCGGCGACGCGGTCAGCGGAGCGCCGGCGGCAGCCAAGGAGAAGGCCCGGGGCAACCCGCTGGCCGCGGGACTCATCGCGTTCGGCGCCGGTTTGCTCGTCTCCGGGCTGATCCCGTCCTCCCGCAAGGAGCAGGAGGCGGTGTCGGGGCTGCAGAGCAACCTCGAGCCGCTCAAGGAGAAGGCGACGGATGCGGCCCGGGAGATCGGCGAGAACCTCCGTGGTCCGGCGCAGGACGCGGTGCAGTCGGTCAAGGGCACCGCAGCCGAGGGCGTGGAGAACGTCAAGTCCGAGGGTCAGTCGGCCAAGGACGATGTGCAGAGCCAGGCCCAGCAGTCGAAGGACCGGGTGCAGGGGCAGGCCGGCAGTTAGCTAGCCAGATCCCGCTTCGGGCAACCGCCTCGAGCGCGTGAGCCTCCCACCGTGGAGGCTCACGCGCTCGATGTCGTGTTCGGCCCCTCCTGGGCGTTTACGTCGTAAACATTGGTGGTCACAGCCTGTTTACAACGTAAACCAGCTAGGTCTACGGTGGGAGACAAGGGATCGCTGCAGCGAAGGAGGTCTGAGAGTGCCCATCACCGAGAATGACCTGTCCGAGGTCTACGACGGAGACGTGCTCAGCGTGTCCGGTGAGAAGATCGGCAGCGTCGGTCAGATCTATCTGGACGACCAGTCGGGCGAGCCGACCTTCGTCACGGCGAACACCGGCCTGTTCGGCCTGTCACAGTCCTTCGTCCCGCTACGCGGGGCGCGGGTGGAGAACGGCAACGTGATCGTCGACTTTGACAGGACGACGGTCAAGGATGCGCCGCGGATCGACGACGACGGGTCCCTGTCGCCGGCCGAGGAGGACCAGCTCTACGCCTACTACGGCATGGGCACGGCCAGCCTCGACACCGCCGACTACGGCACGGACGACCAGACGCCGGAGCCGGGGTACGCCCGGGCGGACCGGGATGACGCCGTATCGGGCGACTTCCGGTCGGGGGACCGCGCCGCCGACCTCGGCGCTGATTCGAGCCCCGGCGGCCGCGTCCGCTCATCGGAGTGGGGGGATCGCCCGGAGGGGGCGGATGAGCGGACCGCGGTCGCCGGCCGATCGGAGCGAGACAGCCTCGCCCGCGAGGGCAGCGGTGGCTTCGGTGCCGTCGGGGCGGGCAGCGACGACCCGGCCGACAAGACCACGCCCGACGCCCCGCCCGCGGACCGCCGCTCGACCGACGTCGATCCTGGCGACGGTCGGGCCGGTGAACAGGAGCGTCCGTCGCGGCAGGGCCGGCTGCGCAAGTGGGTGATGACCGAGTACGAGCCGGTCAAGAGCGAAGAGGTGTACGTCCAGGGTTCGGGCGAGCCGGGGGACCGCCCAGCCCGGTGACGGCACATCCGCCGGTGCGGATGGGATGTCCTACCGCTCCTGCACGGTTCGGGAGCGGTAGGACATTTATGATGCCACCATGGTGACGCCGACGTTTGGACGCCTGTTGACCGCGATGGTGACGCCGTTCGCCTCGGATGGGTCGGTGGACCTGCCTGCCGCCGCCGAGCTCGCCCGGCACCTGGTGGACGACCTCGGTCACGACGGCCTGGTGCTCAACGGCACGACCGGCGAGGCCCCGACCACCTCCGACGGCGAGAAGGCCGACCTGGTGCACGCCGTGGTGGAGGCGGTGGGCGACCGGGCCGCGGTGCTCGCCGGGGTGGGCACCTTCAACACCGAACACACCCTGGAACTGGCGGCGGATGCCGCCAAGCTGGGCGTGGACGGGCTGCTCGTCGTCACTCCGTACTACTCCAAGCCGCCTCAGGCCGGTCTGCTGGAGCACTTCCGCCGGGTGGCCGACGCCACCGACGTGCCGGTGATGCTCTACGACATTCCGGGTCGCGCGGGCACCGCGATCGGTACCGAGACGATGCTGCGGCTGGCCGAGCACCCGCGGATCGTTGCGGTCAAGGACGCCAAGGGGGACCTCACCGCCTCCGCCCGGGTGATGGCCGAGTCGGACCTGGCCTACTACTCCGGCGACGACGCGATGACCCTGCCGCTGATGTCGGTCGGAGCGGTAGGGGTGGTCGGCACCTCGACCCACTTCACCGGTCTGGGCATGAAGGCGCTGATCGAGGCCTACCTTGGCGGAGACGTTGCGGAGGCCATCCGCCTGCACCGCCAGCTGTTGCCGATCTTCACCGGCATCTTCGCCACCCAGGGCTGCATCCTGGTGAAGGCCGGCCTGGCTCTTCAGGGCCGGTCCGTCGGCGGCGTCCGGTCACCGCTGGTGGTCGCCACTCCGGCGGAGGTGGCGGCGCTGGGAGCCGCTCTCGCCGAGTCGGGCCTGGGCTGAGCACAGGGGCGGGTCAGCTCTGCGGGTCAGCTCTGTGAGCGCGGTTACAGCGCTCGGAGAGAAACTCGGAACACCGGCCTGACCTGGGGCGTTGGATCGGTTATGAGGCGGTGGGACGGCGGGCACAGCC
>DASQVF010000334.1:0-7968 GCA_035640915.1 Propionibacteriaceae bacterium | reverse complement strand
GTCACGGGTCCGGCCGCCGGGTCCAACCGCACCGCCAGCGTCGCCGCATCCTCGAGAGCGACGTTGGCGCCCTGGCCCATCGTGTAGACCATCGGGTGCGCCGCGTCGCCGATCAGCACGGCCCGACCCCGGCTCCAGCGGCGGACCGGGTTGCGGTCGTAGACGTCGGTCAGCACCAGGCCGTCGTGGTCGGCCGCCGCGACCACCCCGGTGAGATCCGGATCCCAGTCGGCCAGCCGGCGCATCAGCTCGGTGTGGGCGCATCCGGGGCCCATGGCCGGCCAGAAGCCCTCGGGCGCGCGGATCGAGGCGACCCAGTACACCTGCCCGGCGCCGACCGCGGCCGCGAAGAGGATCAGTCCCCGCCCGTACGCGATGAAGCCGTCCGGCCACCGGGCGGACACCGGACCGATGCCGCGGACCGCGGAGATGCCCCGGTACCGCGGCGGACCGTCGCCGAGCAACTGCTGGCGCACCGCGGACCGCAGCCCATCGGCGCCCACCAGCACCGACCCGGGGACCGACGTCTTGTCGGCCAGGCTCACGTCCACACCGTCGTCCGACTCCGCCCAGCCGGTCACCGCGCCGCCCGTGCGCAGCTCCACCGCGTTGCGGGACGCGTACGCACTCAGCACCCCGTGGAGATGGGCCCGCCGGATCGACACCAGCGGAGCACCCCAGCGCTCCTCGGCGCCGTCGAAGCTGGTCTGGCTGAGCACCCGTCCCGAGGCGGTGGTGAACGCACTGACGTGGCCGCTCTGTCCCCGGGCGCCGGACACCTGGCCGGCATCCCGGACGGCGTCGGCCAGCGCCGGGTCGATCGCCGCCAGGGCGGTCATCCCGTTCGGTGCGAGCACGATGCCCGAGCCGGTCTCGGTGAAATCGCGGGCCCGTTCCAGCACGACGACGGGCACGTCCCGGCGGCGCAGCGCGATGGCCAGCGCCAGACCACCGATCCCACCGCCGGCGATCACCACCGGTGCAGCTGTCCAGGTCACGAGTCCAGTCTCGGATTGCCGCCATCCGGGCGCCAATACCGCTGTCCTCTTCGGGCATAGGCTCAGCCTGTGGGACTGACCCTGCAGCAGTACCGCTACCTGGTGGCGGTGGCCGATGCGGGCAGCATCACGGCGGCGGCCCGGGTTCTTCGCGTCGCGCAGCCGTCGCTCAGCGCGCAGGTGCAGGCTGCCGAGCGTCAGCTCGGACTTCCCGTGTTCGAGCGCCACCCGGGTGGCGTGACCGTCCGGGCGGCCGCGCAGGACTTCCTCGACTCCGCGCGGACCGTGCTGGTGGCGAGCGACCGGGCCGAGGAACTGGCCCGCCGGGCCGGCCGAACGCACTCCGGACGGCTGCGGATCGGCATGATCGTGGGCACGCAGATCCCCGCCTCGGCCGGCTGCCTCGCCACGATGCGCGAACGGTTCCCCGCCGTGCAGCTCGAGATCGCCGAGTACGGCTTCGACGACCCGAGCGCCGGGCTGCACTCCGGGGCGGTGGACGTCGCCTTCGTGATGCCACCGATCACCGCCGACGGGCTGTGGATCCGGCGGCTGCTGCCGGTGCCACTGGTCGCGGTGGTGCCGGCTCGCCATCCGGCGGCGGCCAAGGACCGGATCTCGGTGACCGAGCTGTTCGCCGAGCCGTGGATCGTGGCCGAGACCGCCGACCCCGTCTGCCGGGACTTCTGGCTCGCCGGCTCCCTGCGCACGGAACCGGCCCGGGTCAGCCACTCGACCCGCTCGATCGACAAGTTCATCCAGCTGGTCGCCGCCGGTGAGGCGGTGGGCATGGCCGCCTTCTGGGTCCCGGATCTGTTCGCCCGCCCCGGGGTGGCGTTCGTCCCGCTGACCGACGCGCCTCCGTCGGCGGTCGGGGCGATCAGCACCCGCGCACCGAGCACCGACACGGAGCTGAGGGAGGCGATGCACGGGCTCAGCCGGACCGAAGCGAGCTGCGGGATGGCGTCGGCCAGCTGGGCCACCCGGTGCAGCAGATCCTCGATGCCGGTCACGTCGACACCCGGGGCACCGTGTCGGCCGAACAGCACCGGCGCGGCCTTCAGGTCCCGCACCATCGCCGAGGCGTCGACGGTGGTCAGCGGCGGCACCCGGTAGACGGTGTCCCCCAGCAGCTCGCTGGGCACACCGTCCAGCCCCAGCGACACGATCGGGCCGAAGGCGGCGTCCTCTCGGCTGGTGATCACCAGAGCCACCCCCGGCGGGGCCATCGGCTGCACCACCGGGCCCGCCGCGCTGAGCTGCTCGTCGGTGGGCAGCCCGAGGTCGCTGACCAGCTGGCCGAGCTGCCGCCAGGCGTCGACCATCTCCTCGGCCGTGTCGATGTCCCGGCGGACGCTCGCCTGGTCCGGTCGGCCGCGGACCGCGCGGTCGGTCGCCTTCAGAGCGACGTGCCAGCCGAGCCGGTCCGCCACGGCGATCGCCTCGTCGACGGTGTTCACCGGGAACCGTGGCACCAGCCCGATCCCGTACGCCCCGAGCAACTCGGCGGTCTCCGGGGCGGTCAGCTCACGGCCCTCCGGCGCTGACGCCAGCACCTGGTTCACCACCCGGCGGGCGGTGTCCTCGTCGACCTCCAGATCCGGGACCGCACCGGGATCGCGGTACCGCCAGTGCGCATAGGACGACAGGGCGGACAGCGCATAGATCGCGTCGGCGGCGGCGTTGAAGCGGGGCAGGCTGCCGGGCTCGTCGGTCGTCCCACCGCTCATCATCGGCAGGTGGAAGTCCAGGAACACCCCGAGCAGCGGCTTGGTGGCCTCGGCCGCCACCTCCTCCAACGCCAGGATGACGTCCTCGGTGCCCTCGTCGAACACGTTCACCGCCGCGCACACCACCGAGTCACAGGCGTCGTCGGCCAGCGCGGCCCGGGCGGCCGCGACGAAGGCGGCGGGGTCGGCGATCACGCCCAGCAGCACCGGCTCCCGGTCCTGCAGCAGACCGACGGCGTCCACCACCTGCCGCATCTGCGACGCCAGCGTCACCGAGTTGGCGATGAGCCGGACGCGGAGCCCCTGCGGCAGCGGCTGCCGCGCCGCGACCTTGGCGATGTCGACCATCGCGCCGCGGCGATGCACCACCATCACCCCGGCCTGGCGGAACAGAGCGTCGATCGCCTCCTCGGGCGCGTGCCCCAGCCCACCGCGTACGCCGGCGTGGGCCGCGCGGCTGGTCCGGCCCGGCGCGAACACCACCACCGGCTTGCGCCGGGTCAGCCGGCGGGTGATCCGGGAGAACTTGCGCGGGTTGCCGATCGAGTCCAGCGACAGCAGGCACACCCGGGTGGCCGGGTCGTCCTCCCAGTACTGCATCACGTCGTTGACGGTCACGTCGGCGTAGTCGCCGGTGCTGATGAAGGACGAAACGCCGAGATCGGCGCGGATCGCGTGGTTCAGCGTCGCCACGCCGACGGCGGCCGACTGGCAGAACAGCCCGACTCCCCCGGTCCGCGGCATCGGTCCGGGGGTGGCGTTCAGTGAGCTCGCCGTGTTGATCAGGCCCAGCGCGTCCGGCCCGAGAGCCCGGATTCCGTACGCCCGCGCCAGGTTGACCACCGTCAGGTTGTCGGCCCGGCGCACGTCCTGACCGGTGAGCACCACGATCCCGTGCGCGCCCTTGTGGGCGACGTCGATGACCGCCTCGGCCAGCTCGGCAGTCGGCACCGAGACCAGGGCCAGGTCCAGCCGACCGTCGACGTCGGCCAGCGTCCGAGCGTTCGGTACCCCGACGGCGACACAGCCGTCGGTGCAGACCGCCACGACCTCGCCGTCGAACCCGCCGCCCAGCATCGAGTTGACCAGGCCCTGGACCCGGTCGCTGCGGCCATGCACGGCGATCCGGCGCGACGTCAGCAGCCGCTCCATGGACGCCCGCTCCGCTCGGTGCTCGCGGCGCTCCATCACCCCGACCGAGGTGTCGGTGGGCAGGATCGGGAATTCCACGTTGAGCACGCCGTCCTCGATGCCCTTGGAGATCTTGTAGCCGGCGTCGGCGAACACCGCCGCCATCCGCCGGTTCTGCGGCAGCACCTCAGCGACGAAGCGGGTGATGCCCCGCTCCCGGGCGGCCTCGGCCAGATGCTCCAGCAGCAGCTGGCCGATCCCCCGGCCCTGGTGGGCGTCCTCGATCAGGAAGGCGACCTCGGCCTCGTTGTCTCGGGTCCGGTCGTAGCGACCGACCGCGATCATCTCCTCGCCCAGGGTGACGATGAGTGCGACCCGGTCGACGTAGTCGACCTGGGTGAACCGCCGCACGTCGCGCTCGGTCAACCGCGGGTAGGGCGCGAAGAACCGCAGGTACTTCGACTCCGGCGACACCCGGTCGTAGAAGGCGACGAGCCGGTCCGCGTCGTCGGGCCCGATCGGCCGCAGATGGGCTGCCCCGCCGTCGGTCAGCAGGACATCGGCCTCCCACTCCCGCGGATAGCCGGGAGGGTCTTGGACACCGGCATCGGGCACGAGTGCCACACTACGCATGTGCCGGAGTTCGTCGCTGCCCTCGACCAGGGGACGACCAGCACGCGCTGCATGATCTTCGACCACAGTGGCCGCGAGGTCGGCCGCAGCCAGCGGGAGCACCAGCAGATCCTGCCCCGGGCCGGCTGGGTGGAGCACGATCCCGGCGAGATCTGGCAGTGCACCCAGGAGGTCGTACGCGACGCGCTGGAGGCTGCCGAGCTGACGTCGGCGGACCTGGTCGGGCTGGGGCTGACGAACCAGCGGGAGACCACCGTGGTGTGGGACGTCCGCACCGGCGAGCCGTACGCGAACGCGATCGTCTGGCAGGACACCCGCACCGATCGGATCGCCGCGGAGCTGGAGCGGGCGGGTCATGGCGCGCTGATCCGGGAACGCGCCGGCATCCCACCGTCCACCTACTTCGCCGGCGGGAAGCTGGCCTGGCTGCTGCGCCATGTCGACGGCGTACGCGAGGCCGCCGAGGCGGGTCACGTCCGGTTCGGCACCGTGGACAGCTGGCTGCTGTGGCTGCTCACCGGCGGGCCCGACGGCGGTCGGCACCTGACCGACGTCACCAACGCCAGCCGGACCATGCTGATGGACCTCACCACACTGGACTGGGACGACGAGCTGCTGGAGCTGTTCGCGGTCCCCCGGTCGCTGCTGCCCGAGATCGTGCCCTCCAGCCACGCCGAGGCGTACGGCACCACCCGGGCGGACGGACCGTTCGGCGCCGAGCTGCTGATCGGCGCGGCGCTGGGCGACCAGCATGCGGCCATGGTCGGCCAGGTCTGCCTGGCCCCCGGCGAGGCGAAGAACACCTACGGCACCGGCAACTTCCTGCTGCAGAACACCGGCACCGAGATCTGCCGCTCGGACCACGGCCTGCTGACCACGGTGTGCTACCAGTTCGGCGACGCGCCGGCGACGTACGCGCTGGAGGGCTCGATCGCCGTCACCGGGTCGGCCGTGCAGTGGCTGCGCGACCAGCTGGGGATCATCCGGGAGGCCGCGGAGATCGAGGAGCTGGCGGGCGAGGTGGACGAGGCGGCCGGGCTCTTCTTCGTGCCGGCCTTCTCGGGTCTGTTCGCTCCGTACTGGCGCCCCGACGCCCGCGGGGCGATCGTCGGCCTGTCCCGCTTCCACACCCGCGCGCACCTGGCCCGGGCGGCGCTGGAGGCCATCTGCTACCAGAGCGAGGACGTGGTGCAGGCCATGCAGGCGGACTCCGGCGTCACGCTGGACGTGCTCAAGGTCGACGGCGGGGTCACCGCGAACGACCTGTGCATGCAGATCCAGGCCGACACCCTCGGGGTGGACGTCAGCCGGCCGGTGGTGGCCGAGACCACGGCCCTCGGGGCGGCGTACGCGGCCGGGCTCGCCTGCGGTTTCTGGGCCTCGCCCGACGAGCTGCGGGAGAACTGGCACGAGGACCGGCGGTGGACGCCGCGAACCACGGACGCCGAGCGGGCCGAGGGCCGCTCCGGCTGGGAGAAGGCGGTGCAGCGCTCGCTGGACTGGGTCGACCTGTGACGGAGCACACGACATGACGACGAACGCCGAGACGCCACCCGGCCAGATGGGCCTGGACCCCGACCGGACACTGGCCTTGGAGCTGGTGCGCGCCACCGAGGCCGCGGCCATCCACTGCTCGCGCTACCTGGGCTTCGGCGACAAGAACCAGGTGGACGGCGCCGCGGTGGACGCGATGCGACCCGTGCTCGGCGCGGTCCGGATGAACGGCGTGGTGGTGATCGGCGAGGGCGAGAAGGACGAGGCCCCGATGCTGTTCAACGGGGAACGGGTCGGCGACGGCTCCGGCCCCGAGCTGGACATCGCCGTCGACCCGGTGGACGGCACCACCCTGACCGCCAAGAGCCTGCCCGATGCCATCAGCGTGCTCGGCGTGTCGCCGCGCGGCACGATGTTCAACCCAGGGCCGGCGGTCTACATGCACAAGCTGGTGGTGCCCGGTGCGGTGGCCTCGGCCGTCGACCAGGAGGCGCCGATCGGCGACACGCTGGCCAAGATCGCCACGCTGACCGACCGAACGGTCGGCGAGCTGACCGTGGCGATCCTGGACCGTCCCCGGCACGCCGACCTGGTGTCGGCCGTCCGGGCCGCGGGCGCCCGGATCCGCTTCCTGCTCGACGGCGATGTGGCCGGTGCCATCATGGCCGTCACCCCGGGCACCGGGGTCGACCTGCTGGTGGGCACCGGCGGCACGCCCGAGGGAGTCCTCGCGGCCTGCGCGCTGCGCTGCCTGGGCGGGGAGATGTTCGGCCACCTGGTCGCCCGGGACGAGGCGGAGCGCACCGCCATCCTGGATGCCGGCTACGACCTGAACCGACTCCTGACCACCCGCGACCTGGTGGCGGGCGACAACGTCTTCTTCGCCGCGACCGGGGTCACCGACGGCTCCCTACTCCGCGGCGTCCGGTTCGAGCCGCACCGGATCACCACCCACTCCCTCTCGATGCGCTCGCGCTCGGGCACCGTGCGGTTCATCGAGGGGCGGCACGACCCCGAGCGCTCCGGCCTGGTGCTGCGGTCATGACCCTCGAGCCGGTCGGCGGACCCCGATCCCCAGCGCTCCCGCCCCCACCGCTGAGCCCGGTCGGGCGGGCCCAGGCCTTGCGCCGGCTGGCCGACGAACAGTTCGACGTCCTGGTCGTCGGCGGCGGCGTGACCGGCTGCGGAGCGGCGCTGGACGCGGTGACCCGCGGACTGCGGGTCGGGCTGGTCGAGGCCCGCGACCTCGCGGCCGGCACGTCGAGCCGGTCCACCAAGCTGTTCCACGGCGGGCTGCGCTACCTGGAGCAGCTCAACTTCGCCCTGGTCTTCGAGGCCCTCAAGGAGCGTCGGCTGGCCCTGGAGACCCTGTGTCCCCACCTGGCCAAGCCGGTGCCGTTCCTCTACCCGCTGACCCGGCCGATGTTCGATCGGGCATATGCCGGGCTGGGCATCGGCGTGTACGACGTGATGGGCTCGGGCCGGGGCGTGCCGAACCATCTGCGACACCTGGGCCGGCGGAAGACCTGGGAGTCGTTTCCGTCGGCCAACCGCGAGGTGGTCCGGGGGGCGATCTCTTTCTACGAGGGCCAGGTCGACGATGCCCGGCACACCATGACGATCGGGCGGACCGCGGCGCACTACGGCGCCGCGGTGGCCACCAGCACCCGGGTCATCGGCTTCCGGCGGGAGGCCGACCGGGTGGCCGGCGTCCGGGTCCGGGACCTGGAGTCGGGGGAAGAGTTCGACATCCGCGCGACCCAGGTCATCAACGCGGCCGGGGTCTGGATGGACGAGCTGCAGGAGATGATGGGCGGGCGCGGCCAGTTCCGGGTCCGCGCGTCCAAGGGCATCCACCTGGTGGTGCCACGCAACCGGATCAACTCCCGGACCGGCGTGATCACCCGGACCGAGAAGAGCCTGCTGTTCATCATCCCCTGGGGCGACCGGTGGATCATCGGCACCACCGACACCGACTGGGC
>DASQVF010000333.1:0-2331 GCA_035640915.1 Propionibacteriaceae bacterium | reverse complement strand
CCGTCGTGCGGCCCTTCGACAGGCTGAAGACTCATCCCCTGGTCAGATCGACGTCCAGCCCAAGATCGGCGATCTTGACCGGCTGGCCGGTCCGCAGCGACTCGTTGCCGGCCATGCCGACCGCGATGGACCGGATTCCGTCCACCCAGTCCGACGGCCGCTCCAGCCAGTCCTCGCCCGGCCCGCGGAACACGTCGGACAGCAGCAGGGCGTCACCGCCGCCGTGGCCGCCCTCGCCCTCCACGATCGGGATGTCCTGGGCGGTCTCCCAGTGGCGCTGCAGGGTGAGGCGCTGACCACCGGCACGGGCCACCGACTCCGGGACGGCGCTGGGGTCCACCAGTACGTTGCCGTCGGCGCCGACCAGCACGGCGGCCCGCTCCACCACCTCCAGCTCGGCGCGGCCCTCGGTCCCGTTCACGGCGAGGCGGTAGCCCTCCCACGGCGAGTGGGCGTTGAGCGCATAGCTCAGCGTCGCCCCGCGCTCGTAGTCGACGATCACCGCCAGGTTGTCCTCGGTCGTCACGCCGGGGCCGAAGACGTTCTGGTCCCGCCGGTACCCGTCGTACTTCTCGTTGTCGTAGTAGAGCTCGCGAAGGGCCGGGTCGGTGCGCAGGTCCAAGTCCCAGGGGCTGCGCTCCCCGTCGTGGGTGCCGCGCTCGGGCCCGGCGGGCATCCCGCGGGCGGCCGCGTTCTCCGCGCCGTAGAACCGAACGCCGCCACGGGCGTACACCTGCGTCGGCGCATCGGCGAGCAGCCAGTTGACCAGGTCGAAGTGGTGCGACGCCTTGTGGATCAGCAGGCCGCCGGAGTTGGACTTGTCCCGGTGCCAGCGGCGGAAGTAGTCGGCGCCGTGCGCGGTGTCCAGCACCCACTCGAAGGTGACCGACAGCGGGGTGCCGATGGCGCCGCTCTTCACGATCTCCTTCAGGCCGGAGTTGCGCGGCGAGTAGCGGTAGTTGTGGGTCACCACCACCTGGCGTCCCGAGCGCTCGACCGCCTCGGCGATCTGGCGGGTGCTGGCCGGGTCGATGGTCAGCGGCTTCTCGACGACGACGTCGACGCCGGCGGTGAGACCTCGGGCGATCAGCTCCGCGTGGGTGTAGTCGGGCGCAGTCACGATCAGGCGATCGGCGCCGGTCTTGGTGATCACCGCCTCCAGATCGTCCGGAACGCCAGTCACGATCGGATCGGTCTCCAGGCCGGCATCGGCCAGCCGCTTCAGCTGGACATCCCGGCGACCGGGATTGGGCTCGATCAGCGCGACCAGATCCGCATCGTCGCGGTGCGGACCGGCGATGGCGTCCAGGTACATCCGCGACCGGTGACCGGTGCCGGCCACTACATAGCGTCGTTTGGCGTTCACGAGGCTGGTTCTCCTGACGAGTGCGGGATGGGCGATCAACGGCCGCCCCCGGTTGAGAAAGCGCTTTCTGCTACGATAACGTAACGTTCAGCGCTCGTCCAAGCCGGGGTCGGCCCATCCGCCGACGACCACGACGAGCGCGCGCCGTCCCGACCGAGAGGTGATCGCATGAGCGCCCAAACCGACGAGCCAGCCACCGCCGCCACGCCGGGCGACCGGGCCTACCCGGAGTCGCAGGTCTCCCACGAGCGCGCCACCTACTGGCTGGAGCGATCCGCGGACGGAGTGAAACGGCTGGTGGTGGTCGCGCCCGAGGAGTCGGCGCTTCGCGGGTTCACCGGCCCGGTCCACGCGGTCGACGGCGGGTTCCGGCTGGAGGCGGAGACCACCTCCGAGAACGCCCGAGCCCTGCGGTCCGCCCTGCCTTGGCTGACGCCCTCACGCTTCGGGCTGCACACGTCGGTCGGCTTCGGCGACCGGCTGGGGCTGGCCACTCCCGGCCACGTCCGCGCCCTGAAGGCGGTTGGCGCCCCGATCAATCCGGTGTTCGCCCAGCAGTCGATCCGAGAGATGGGACGTTGCGGACGTACGCCGTCCGACGTGCTCGACGACGCCACCTGGGGAGCCTTCCAGGCTGGGTGGACCAGCCCCGTCGGCGGCGACGCCGACCACCTCGAGGCGCTCGAGGACATCGACAACACCGCGGCCGCCGGCTTCGTCTTCTACACCCTCGACCCGAAGGCCGAGGTCGACCCCGAGGCCGAGCACGCCGACCCGGTGACCATCCGGCAGAAGGTCGAGGCGCTGGACTGGGCCGGTCTCGAGTCGGACCTGCCGAGCTTCACGAAGGCGTACGTCGGGCAGCGCCTCGATCTCGAGCACGAGGCGATCGAGCTGGACGAGGAGTCGGTGCTGCGGGCGATGGCCAAGTACGGGCCGTCGATGGCGCACGCGATGGCGATGTA
>DASQVF010000332.1:0-5612 GCA_035640915.1 Propionibacteriaceae bacterium | reverse complement strand
CAGCTTCTCGCCGGTTCCGGGGTTGACCGTGTCCAGGTCGGGACCGCCGCCCTCGACGAAGGTGCCGTCGACGTAGGGCAGGTAGCGGTCCTTGATGTCGGCGATCGCGCTCGACTCGGGGGCCGGCGCGTAGGTCCAGTCAGTAAGGGTCATCAGTCCACCGTTACGTAGTCCGCGCCGGAGTAGTGCCCGTCCTGCTGGGCCCGGCGTTGCATGATCAGGTCGTTCAGCAGCGACGAGGCGCCGAAGCGGAAGTAGTACGGGTCCAGCCAGCCCGGTCCGGCTACTTCGTGCACGGCCACCAGGTGGCGGATCGCGTCCTTCGCGTTCCGGATCCCGCCGGCCGGCTTGACCCCCCGGCGCTCGCCGGTGGCCGCGTACCAGTCCTTGACCGCCTGCAGCATCACGTGCGCGACCGGCAGGGTCGCGGCTGGCGAGACCTTGCCGGTGGAGGTCTTGATGAAGTCGCCGCCGGCCAGCAGGGCCAGCCAGGAGGCCCGACGCACGTTGTCGTACGTCGCCAGCTCGCCGGTCTCCAGGATCACCTTGAGCCGCGCGTCTCCACAGGAGGCCTTGACCGCGACGATCTGGTCGAACACCTCGCCGTACCGTCCGGCCAGGAACGCGCCCCGGTCGATCACCATGTCGATCTCGTCGGCGCCCGCGTCGACGGCCACCTTGGTGTCGGCCAGCTTGACCTCGAGGGTGGCCCGCCCGGCCGGAAAGGCTGTGGCCACCGCGGCGACCTTGACTCCGGAGCCGGCCAGCTCCTCCTTGGCCACCGCGGCCATGTCGCCGTAGACGCAGATCGCCGCGACGGCCGGGGTGTCCGGCCGGTCCGGGTCGGGCAACATGCCCTTGCGGGCCAGGTTCCGCACCTTGCCCGGCGTGTCCGCGCCCTCCAGCGTGGTCAGGTCGACCATCGAGATGGCCAGGTCCAGCGCAGCCAGCTTCGACGCCTTCTTGATCGACCGGGTGGCCAGGCCCGCGGCCCGCTGCTCGATCCCGACCGGGTCCACTCCGGGCAGCCCGAACAGGAACCGGCGCAGCGAGGACTCGTCGGCCGTGGCGTCGAGCAGGTGCGCGGGCAGCCGGACCGGGGCCGCGGTCCGGTGACCGTTCGCGTCCACGGTGGTCACAGGTTCACAATATGCGGGTGCAGGCAATACGTCGCGTGAGGATCCGGGCCGACTCCGAGCATGCGACGGTCAACATGCTGGAGCTGTTCTTCGACCTGGTGTTCGTCTTCGCGCTGACCCAGGTCACCGCGTTCATGGCCGCGAACCTGACCTGGCACGGGCTGCTCCGCGGTGTCCTGATCGTCGGTCTGCTGTGGTGGGCGTGGACGGGCTACGCCTGGCTGGCCAACGTGGCCAGTCCCGACGAGCCGGAGATCAAGCTGGGGCTCCTCCTGGCGATGTCGGCGATGTTCATCCTGGCCCTGACCATCCCCGAGGCGTTCCAGGACGGTCCTGGCGGTCTGGATGGGCCGATCGTGCTCGCCATTTGCTACCTCTTGGTCCGGGTGTGTCACTTCGGCATCTTCATGGTCGTCGCCCAGGAGGACGACGGCCTGCGCGCCCAGCTCGTACGCTTCGCCCCCAGCGTCGTCGGCAGCACCATCGTGCTGCTGGTCGCGTCCCAGTTCAGCGGTTGGGCGCAGACGGCCCTCTGGGCCCTCGCCCTGGTCGCCGACTACGTGGGGACCGCCCTGGGTGGAGCCGCGGGCTGGCGGCTGCCGGCGCCGAACCACTTCTCGGAACGGCACGGGCTGATCGTCATCGTGGCGCTGGGCGAGTCGATCGTGGCCATCGGCGTGGGCGTGGCCCAGCTGCCGATCTCCTGGCCGATCGTGATCGCCTCCGGGCTCGGACTGGTGCTGGTCTCGGCCATGTGGTGGGCCTACTTCGACGTCAGCGCCCTGCTCGGCGAACACGCCCTGGCCACCGAACCGGGATCGACGCGGCCGCGGATGGGCCGCAATGCCTTCTCCTTCGACCACTTCCCGCTGGTTCTGGGCATCGTGCTGGTCGCGCTGGGGCTGAAGAAGGTGCTGGAGTACGTCGCCGACACCGAGCACCACACCCTGCTCGACCCGTTGAAGGGGGTCGGCCTGGCCGCCCTGGTCGGCGGGGTGGTGCTCTACCTCCTCGCCCACGTGGAGTTCAAGTGGCTGACGGTGCACAACGTGTCGACGATCCGGCTAGGGGCGGCCGCGGTGCTGCTGCTGGCCTGGCCCGTGTTGCCCCTGGTCCCGGCCATGGGCCAGCTGGCCGTGGTCGCCGCTGTGCTGGTGATCACCCTGGTGGTTGAGTCGGTGCTGCACGCCGAGGACCGTCGAAGGATCCGGGCCGAGATGGCTCACCATTAGTCTGGTCTCGCCGCTCGCGCATCGCGCTCCAAGCCAACTCGTTCGTCGCCCTGGCGAGACGAAAAGCGTGTCTCGCCAGGTGCTCCTGCACTCGTCGGCGCGCGATTCACGACGCTCGCGGCGTCACGACCGACCTGCCATCGGAAGCGTCAGGAAAAGGCGTTCTCCCCGGTCAGCGCCTGGCCGATGACCAGCTGGTGCACCTCCGAGGTGCCCTCGTAGGTCAGCACCGACTCGAGATTGTTCGCATGCCGCATCACCGGGTACTCGCCGGTGATCCCGCTGGCGCCCAGGATGGTCCGGCACTCCCGGGCGATGGCCAACGCCTCTCGCACGTTGTTCAGCTTGCCCAGGCTGACCTGCCGCGGCTCCAGCCGGGAGGCGTCCTTCAACCGCCCCAGGTGCAGCGCGAGCAGGAAGCCCTTCTGCAGCTCGAGGGTCATGTCGGCGAGCTTGGCCTGGGTCAGCTGGAAGGCGGCCAACGGCCGGTCGAACACCTCGCGTGTCGTCGCGTACGCGATCGCGGTCTCCAGGCAGTCGCGGGCGGCACCCAGCGCGCCGAAGACGATGCCGAACCGGGCCTCGTTCAGGCACGACAGCGGGCCACGGAGGCCCTTGGCCTCGGGCAGCAACGCCGAGCCGGGCAGCCGCACATCGTCCAGCACCAGCTCGGAGGTGACCGAGGCGCGCAGGGACAGCTTGTGCTTGACGTCCCGCGTGGTGAAGCCCTCGGTGCCGGTTGGCACCAGGAAGCCGCGAACGCCGTCGTCGGTCTGGGCCCAGACCACCGCCACGTCGGCAACCGAGCCGTTGGTGATCCACAGCTTGGTGCCGTTCAGCACCCAGTCGTCGCCGTCCGGCTTGGCCCGGGTCCGCATGCCGCCCGGATTCGACCCGAAGTCCGGCTCGGTCAGCCCGAAGCAGCCGATTGCCTCGCCTCCGGCCATCCGGGGCAGCCAGGTCTGCTTCTGCTCCTCGCTGCCGAACCGCCAGATCGCGAACATGGCCAGCGACCCTTGCACCGACACCATGCTGCGGACCCCGGAGTCGCCCGCCTCCAACTCCAGGCAGGCCAGCCCGTACGAGACCGCGTTGGTCCCCGCGCAGCCGTAGCCCTCCAGGTGCATCCCGAGCAGTCCCAGCGCCCCGGCCTCGGGCATCAGGCTCAGGTCGGCCTCGCCCCGTTCGTACGCGTCGGCGATGGTCGGTCGCACCCGGCGGTCCACGAACTCCCGCACGCTGGCCTGGATGTCCCGCTCCTCCTCGGTCAGCAGGTGGTCGATCCCGAGCAGCTCGAGCGGCCCGACTCCGGTCATGCGTTGTCCCTTTCCTTAATCACGGGGGACGCCCCCCTTGGACCCCCGATAACCACTGTTCCGGCCAGCTCCGACGCTGACTTCTCGATCTCTTCCTCGCTGAGCAGGACGTGGGCGGCGGCCGGGCCCAACGGGATGAAACTGTCCTGGCTGGCTACGCGGAGGATCGGTCCACCGAAACCGGCCTCGACCAGACCGGCGACGATCCCCTCACCGACCCCGCCGGTCAGCCGGGTCTCGTCGACCACCAGGGCCCGTCCGGACCGTCGCACGGCGGCGACCACGTCCACCATCGGCAGCGGGGCCAGCCAGCGTAGGTCCACGACCTCGGCCGCGATGCCGACCTCGGCCAGCCGGCGGGCCACCCGCAGGCTCATCGGCACCCCGTTGCCGAAGGTGATCATGGTCAGGTCGATGCGCCCTGAGCCTGTCTCGATGCGCCCTGAGCTTGTCGAAGGGCCGGATGAGGGCGCTTCGACAGGCTCAGCGCGCATACTCCGGTAGATCCGCGCGGTCCCGATCGGCGCGGGCTCGCCGGTGTCCGCGGCCAGCCACTGCCGGTCGCCGTCGGCGTACAGGTCCCGCCGGTGGTAGAGCGCGATCGGCTCCAGGAACACCGACAGCGTCCCGTCGGTGGCTGCGGCGGCGACGCAGCTGCGTAGCATCGCGGCGGCGTCGTCGGCCCGGGCCGGGCAGGCCACGACCAGGCCGGGGATGTCCCGCAGCACCCCGACCGCGTTGTCGTTGTGGAAGTGGCCCCCGAACCCCTTCTGGTAGCCGAGCCCGGCGACGCGGACCACCATCGGGTTGCGGAAGGCGCCGCGGGAGAAGAAGGGCAGCGTGGCGCCCTCGCCGCGAATCTGGTCCTCGGCGTTGTGCAGGTAGGCCAGGTACTGGATCTCCGGGATCGGCAGCAGCCCGGCCAGTCCGGCCCCCAGCCCCAGGCCGAGGATGGACTGCTCGTCCAGCACGGTGTCGAACACCCGGGCGGCACCGTGCTTCCGGGCCAGGCCGCCGGTCACGCCGTAGACCCCGCCCTTGACGCCGACGTCCTCGCCGAAGGCGACCACCCTCCGGTCGAGACTGAGGATCGCGTCGAGGGTGGCGTTGATCGCCTCGGCCAGGGTCATGCGGTCTGAGCTCGTCGAAGACCGGCCCTTCGACAGCCTCAGGGCCCAGCCCGCGACCTCGTCCGGACGCCGGGGGGCCAGCGGAGCCATCACCTCGGCGGCCGCCCCCAGCCGGGGCGCGTCGCGCAGCCGCTCCGCCTCGACGTCCACCTCGGCCCGGATGGCGTCGTAGCGGTCCAGGATCTCCGTCGGGGCGACCCCAGCGGCCGCCAGCAGTCGCGCCGTGGCCAGCAGCGGGTCGTGGGCGTACTCGGCCTCGATGTCGCGGGGGCGGCGGTAGGCCACCTCGGCGTCGCTGCCGGCGTGACCCAGGAAGCGCACAGTGCGAAGGTGCAGGAACACCGGCCGTCGCGTGCTGCGGACCCGGTCGGCCGCGTCGGAAATCGCGGTCCGGGCCGCCACCGGGTCAGACCCGTCGGCCGCCACGTACTCCAGACCCGGGCGGGACCCGTACGTTGCGGCGACCCAGCCGGGTGGCGTCGGTACCGAGATGCCCCAGCCGTTGTCCTCACAGACCAGCAGGATCGGCACCGGCAGGCCGCGGAACGTCGCGTTGAGGGCGGTGTTGATCGCCCCGACCGCGGTGGAGTGGTTGACCGAGGCGTCGCCGAACGAGCAGACCACGACCGCATCCGCCGGCCACGGACAGTTCACGCCTAGCCGGTAGGCCCGGTGTAGCGCGAGGGCCAGTCCCACAGCCCGCGGCAGGTGGGACGCGATGGTCGAGGTCTGCGGGATGACCCCGAGGTCCGGGTGCCCGAACACCTTGTGCCGCCCGCCGGCGATCGGCTCGTC
>DASQVF010000331.1:0-2920 GCA_035640915.1 Propionibacteriaceae bacterium | reverse complement strand
GGGGTGGGTGCCGGCGCTATTCGATGGGGTAGGTCGAGCGGCTTCGGCGGCGCGCCGCCGGGCGCGCCGCCGATCGCCTGGGTCAGCTGTTGGAAGGAGCGGACGAGATGGCCTCGACCAGGTCGCCGATCTTGTCCTCGGGGAGGTTGCGGGCGATGTCGGCCTGGCTGACGATGCCGATCAGGTCGTGGCCGTCGATGACCGGCAGGCGGCGTACGCCGTACTCCTTCATCGTGCTCAGCGCCTCCTCGACCGAGTCGTCCGCACCGATGGTGACCGGCTTGCCCTCGGCCAGCTCCGACACCTTGGTGGTGGTGGGATCGCCGCCCTCCGCGATGCACTTCACGACGATGTCGCGGTCAGTGAGCATGCCCTTGAGCCGGTTGTCGTCGCCACAGATGGGCATCGCGCCGACGTCCAGGTCGCGCAGCTTGCGGGCGGCGTCGGCGAGCGTGTCGTTGACCGAGACGCACTCCGCGTTGCCGGTCATGATGTCCCGGGCCTTAGCCATGGGTCCCTCCTCCTGGTTGGTGAGTGGCTGATTATCGGCAGTATCCACCTGGGCATGCGGAGGCCGACAGCGGGATCGGTTACCCACCTGTTCTACGACATCAGCCGCTGAGAGTCGGCCGCGCGTACCGGCCCATCGCGACCAACGGCGGCCGTGACCACGAGCGAGATCGCCACCAGGAACACGATCGGCAGGACCAGGCTCCAGGCCAGACCCGCGTAGCCGAGCCAGGCCAGGAGCGGTCCGGACACGGCCCCTCCGACGGCTCCGGCGACGTTCATGGCCAGGTCGCTGCGTCCCTGGAGTCGAAGCCTCCGATCGGCTGGGGCGGCGTCGTTGAGCAACGCCGAGCCCGCCACTGTCGAGGCACTCCAGCCGAGTCCCAGCAGGATCAGTCCGAGAACGACCACGGGTGTCTGGTGCGACCCGAGCGCGGTGACCGCCGCGGCGGCGAACAGGAGCAGCTGACCCAGCAGAACGGTCGGCACCCGGCCGAGACGGTCGGCCAGCACCCCGAACACCGGCGACAGCGCGAACATCCCCGCCACGTGCAGACTGAGAGTGAAGCCGACCACCGACAGCGTCGCCCCGGCGTGCACGAGGTGCACCGGGGTCATCGACATCAGCGCGACCATCGTTGCGTGGCTCAGTGCGACCGTGAGAATGGCCAGCCGCGCCAACCTCAGGTCCCCTACCCCGGCGCCGGGCGCCAAGATGCCGGCGGTGGCTTCTTGGGACAGCCGGCGGCTCTCCAGCAGCGGGTCCGGACGCAGCCAGACCAGATAGAGAACCGCAGCCAGCACCTGCGCCACCAGCGAGATCACAAAGACCCCGGCCAACGGCGGCAGCCCGAAGGCGGCGCCGAGCAGGTTCCCGGGCTCCGCCAGGTTGGGACCCGTCACCGCCCCGATCGTGGTGGACCACACGACCAGGGAGAGGTCGCGCCCGCGAGTCTCCACCGATGCCAGGTCGGTGGCGGCGAACCGGGACTGCAGGCCGGCGGCGGTCGCCGCGCCGACCAGCCCGAGCCCGAGGAACAGCACGAGCACGTTGCTGAGCGAAAGGGCGAGAACGCACCCGAGCGCGCCGACTCCGGCCACCAGGGTCGCGGTGCTCAACGAGATACGTCGACCGCTGCGGTCGGCCAGCCGGGCGAGAGGCACGGCCAGTAAGCCGGCGCCCAGCGTGGAGACGGTGGCCGCGAGTCCGGACCACGCCGCACCGGCCAGGTCGTTGGCCGCCAGCGCTCCCACCGAGAGTCCGGCGCCGAGGCTCAGCCCCCCGAGGATCTGTCCGATGGTCAGCACGAGGAGCGTGCGCCGGCGAAGCCGCACCAGCGCCTCGGCTTGTTCGCTCACCTGCTCATCCCATCATCCGGGTCTGACGGTCGGCGGACCCCAGGACAGTGTGGATCGAGTCCGGCCTCGGTAGCGTCCTCGACTGTGAGATCGATCGACGTCCTCGACGACCCGCGCTGGCCGGAGCTCCTCGCCGACCTGTCGGCCGACCACCAGGTGCCGGGTGCTCAGGCCGGGGTACTGGTGCTGGACGAGCAGGGGAACGAGCTCGCCCGCCGGGTCTTCGCCACCGGTGTGACCAGTCTGCGCACTGGAGTCGAGGTCACCCGCGAGACGCTGTTCCAGTGCGGGTCCATCACCAAGATCTGGACGACCACGCTGATCATGCAGCTGGTCGAGGAAGGCCGGCTGGACCTCGACACCGCAGTGGCGGAGGTCCTGCCGGCCTTCACCCTCGCCGACCCGGATGCCGCGGCCGCCATCACCGTCCGGCACCTGCTCGACCACACCAGCGGCATCGACGGCGACATCTTCACCGACACCGGTGACGGCGACGACTGTGTCGAGCGCTACGTGGCTGATCTGGCGACCGCCCGGAGCGTTACCCGTCCCGGTGGACCGGCGAACTACTGCAACGCCGGCTTCGTCCTGGCCGGGCGCATCGTCGAGGTCCTGCGCGACGCCGTCTGGGACCAGGTTCTCCTCGACCGGCTCCTCCGGCCACTGGATGTGGACCATGCGGCCATCACCCGCGCCAAGGACGCCCCACTGTTCCGGGTCGCGGTCGGGCATTCGCGGCGCCCGGACGCCGACCATGTCGAACCGACCACGACGTGGATGTTGCCACGCAGCATCGGACCGGCCGGCCTGCTCACGGCCTCGGTCGACACCCTGCTCGGCTTCGCTGCGGCCCACCTCCGCGACGGTGTCGGTCTCTCCGGCACCCGCATCCTCAGCCGGGAGTCGACCCTCGCGATGCAGGAACAGCAGGTCGCACTCGCCGGCATGTCGACGGTGCAGGAGGGATGGGGACTCGGCTGGGCCCGAGAACAGTGGGCCGGCCATTCGGTGGTCGGCCACGACGGCGGCACCATCGGCCAGAAGGCGAGTC
>DASQVF010000330.1:0-6823 GCA_035640915.1 Propionibacteriaceae bacterium | reverse complement strand
CAGCCCGTCGCGCAGGTCCCGCAGCACCGACTCCGACTCCACCGTGAAGGCCAACATCTCGGCCAGGGCGAGCTGGGAGTTGAACCGGACGACCTGGTTGCGCCAGCCGTGCAGCGCGGTGATCAGCTCCGCGTCGCGGGTCGTGGACAGAGCACCGCCGGCGAAGGCGGCGTCCACCGCGGACAGGTGTAGCCGCGGATAGACCGTACGCCGCAGCGGCTGGTCCGGCGCGTCGCCGAACGCGGCCGAGGTGAGGAGCTCGCCGTTGGCCTGGAGCTCGGTCCTGATCGCGTCGAGGGCGGCCGCCCGGGCCTCCTGCGCCGCCGCCCAGCGCTCAGCGAACAGGCCGGTGATGCCGGCCAGGATCCCGAGTACGCCGACGATCGGCTCCAGCCGGCCGGTGCCGGTCGTCGACGCGAACCAGATCGCGTTGATCACGAACGCCGCGAGCAGGCTCGCCGCCGTGACCACGACGATGATCCGGCGTGGGGTGATCATTCGCTGCGGAACAGGTCCCGAGCCGGGCTCGTCCGTGGCGGCGGCTCCGGTGCGCGCTCCTTGCTCAGCAGCATCAGCTGCAGCCCGAACCGATAGGGCTTGCGCCGGACGGCCCAGGTGGTGTCGGCCGTGGCCCGGGTGGTCAGTCCGAGGGAGTGCAGCTCGCCGTGCAGCGCCGCGGGCAGGTACTTCCGGGTCACGTAGAGCCGGATGGTGTCGCCGTGCTTCAGGGTGATCACCGTCCGGTCCGGCAGGGTCACCTTGGTGTCCTCGTCGCTGTGGTGGTAGACGGCCTTGACCACCACTCCGCGCTGGTCGACGGTCTCGCCGGAGATCTGCAGGTGGTCCATGTTGATCGGCAGGTCGGTGTGCTGGTGCAGCGCGCTGGTCACGAACTCGCAGAACGCCTTGCTGCGCAGGTACTCGGTGGAGATCCGCTCCGGCACGTCGTCGGCCAGCTCAGTGGTTGTGGCCACCTCGAGCATCAGCAGGTCCTGGGGCCGCAGCAGTCCGCTCAGTCGCTCGATCAGTTCGAGATCGTCCTCGAAGTTGGCGGCGGTGTTGCCCAGCAGACCCCACAGGATCGGCTCGTCGCCCATCAGCCGGTCCCGCAGCCCCTGCATCTCGTCCAGGTTCTCGTCATCCGAGAAGTCGAGCTGCACCGGCAGCGTCTGGCGGCGGAACGTCTTGATGAACGGCAGGCTGCTGATCGGCTGCAAGCAGATCCGCAGCATCTCCGAGCTCATGTCCACCGGGACGTACAACATCTCCGGATACGTCGGCTGCAGGGTCTGCAACACCGTACGGTCCTTCTCCCCGGTGCCCGGGCCAAGGCTGATGTAGTGAAACCTGGGGCCGGCCAGCGCGGGCTGCAGGTCGTTCCAGCGCTGGGTGAAGGACTCGATGCCGTCCTTCATCACCGGGTAGTAGGGGTCGCGGGTGGCGTGCTGCCACGCGATCGCCGGCTCGATGCCCCAGTAGGAGTAGCCGGACACGATCTGCTTCTCGTCGCCGCTGGTGGAGTAGGGCCGCTTGAGGTCGTTGGTCAGGTCGGCCAGCTTTCGCGACTGGTCCTCCCCGACCATCAGCAGCGACCAGCCGAACTCGGTCTCCTCCATGACCCGCTCGAGGCGCAGCATCAGCTGCATCCGTTCCACCATGCCGACAGCGTAGAGATCATCCGGCGCGTTGCCGAGGGACCCGGTACGCCGCTCCTCGAGTCGCAATGGTGAGGCTCGGGACAGAATGGGTATTGGTCTCGAAGGAAAGGCAGTTCCGCCAACCGAAAGGAGCCGAAGATGGGTCTGGACGAGCTGAAGGACCAGGCTGCCCAGTCGGGCATGCAGGAGAAGGTGAGTGACGCCGGCATCGAGAAGGCCGGTGACGCCGCTGACGCCAAGACCGGCGGCGAGCACGCCGAGCATGTGGACAAGGCTCAGCAGATCGCTGACCAGAAGATCGGCGAGTAGCAGCTGGCGTTTCTCGTCACATGACGGCTAACCGGTGTTCTCCGGGAGCTCCCGGCACCGGTTAGCCGTCATGTGACGCAAACGCGGGCGTCGGCTCAGCCCTGGTCGATCCGCTTGGCCCGCTCCCGTGCCTTCTGAGCCTCCCGCTCGCGACGTTCGAGCTCCTTGACGCGGGCCTGCGCGGCCCGGCGTTGGGCGATGACGCTCCGGAGCTCGTGCTCAGCGGCGGCCAGCGTCCCGGGCGTTCGCGGTTCGGCCGCGCCGGTTCGGCTGTGCTCTGACGGATGCTCCGCCACGTGCGCGGCCAGGCCGTCCAGCAGTAGGTCGAAGCCCAGCTCGAAGTCGTCGACCACCCCATCCGCGGGCTCGGTCGCTTGCCCCGAGTAGGCACCGGACAGGAAGACTGGAGCGAGGGCGGGAAATCGCTCGGCGGTCACCACCTCGGCCAGCGCCGCGAACCCCGACGGAGTCAGCTCCGCGTCCCGACCGGCGGCCCGAAGGTCCCGTTCCAGCTGACCGAACACCCGGGCCAACATGCTGAGGGTCATCAGGGTCGCCTGCTTGGTCGCGACGTCGGCGGGCAGCGTGCGCATGGCGCGGTAGGCCGCGTCCGCGAACTTCATGCTGTTCGGCATCAGCACCCCGAGCAGGGACAGCGGCATGTCGACCATCCACGGGTGCTTGGTGTAGAGCCCACGCAGTATGTCCGCGCAGTCGCGTAGCCCGGTGCGCCAGTCGTCCCCGTCGACCGGCAGCACCTCGGGCGTGCGGAGAACGGCGTCCTGCATCAGCATGATCAGCTCGTCCTTGCTGGACACGTAGCGGTACAGCGACATCGTCGTGAACCCCAGCGCCTCGGCCACCTTCGCCATTGTCACGGCAGCAAGCCCGCCGGCGTCGGCGAGTTCGATCGCCGCGTCGACGATCGCCTCATGGCTCAGCTCCCGCTTGGGGCCGCGGGAGGGCGCCACCTCCATCCCCCAGGCGATGGCCAGGACGCGGGGCAGCCCGCTTTCGGTGACGTCGACCACACCACCAATCTAAGCGAACTGTGTATCTCGCAATCTGTGTACGTTACAGACTGTATATGACATACTCAGTCCGTGACTTCTCCAACCATCGAGCTCCGCGCAATCACGAAGAGATATGGATCGGGGCCGGTCCTGGACCGGCTGGACCTGCGGGTGGATCCGGGGATCCTCGCCCTGCTCGGCCCGAACGGCGCCGGCAAGACCACCCTGGTCCGGATCCTCGCGACCCTGATCCGCCCGGACGAGGGCAGCGCCCGGATCCTCGGCCACGACGTCGTTGGTGAGGCGCGCGCCGTGCGACGCCTGATCGGCGTCACGGGTCAGTACGCCGCGGTCGACGAGATGCTGACCGGACAGGAGAACCTGGTGCTGGTCGGCCGGCTGCTGGGGCTGCGGGCGGACGCGGCCCGGGCGCGGTCGGCGGAGCTCCTCGACCGGTTCCAGCTCAGCGATGCCGGGCGGCGCTGGGTGTCCACGTACTCCGGCGGGATGCGCCGGCGGCTCGATCTGGCGATGACGCTGGTCCGCCCGCCCCGGCTGCTGATCCTCGACGAACCGACCACCGGGCTGGATGCCCGCAGTCGGCAGACGCTGTGGGAGGAGATCCGGCGGCTGGCGGCCGCGGGGAGCACGGTCCTGCTCACCACCCAGTATCTGGAGGAGGCTGATGCCCTGGCCGACCGGATCGTCGTCCTCGACAAGGGACGGGTGGTGGCCGACGGCAGCCCGGACACGTTGAAGCGGCAGGTCGGCGGCGAGTTGGTGCAGGTCCACGGCGTCGACGGCCGGGTGGAGCGGGAGCTGCCGACCGACGGGACGGCCGCCGACGTGGCCCGGGTTGCGGCCGGCCTGCCGCCCGACGCCAGGGTCACCGTACGCCGGGCCAGCCTGGACGACGTCTTCCTGCAGCTGACCGGCGGCGGCGTACCGACGGACACCGGGGCCCAGTCCCGACGCGAGCGTGAGGAGGTGCCGGCATGAGCACCGTCCTCACCGCCAGCAGCGTGTTCGTCGGCCGCAGCCTGCGGCACTCGCTCCGCGACGCCGAGGTGCTGCTGATGGGGATCAGCCTGCCGGTGCTGCTGATGCTGCTGTTCACCTACGTGTTCGGCGGCGCGATCAGTGGCGGACAGACGGCGTACGTCTCGTACGTGACCCCGGGCATCATCCTGCTCTGCGCCGGGTTCGGGGCCTCCTCCAGCGCGGTCTACGTCTCCCGCGACCTGGCCACTGGCACGATCGACCGGTTCCGGACGATGCCCGTCCCCGCCGCCACGGTCCTGGTCGGGCACGTCGTGTCCAGCCTGCTGCGCAACCTGGTGGCGACCGGCGTGGTGGTGCTGGTCGCGATCCTGGTCGGCTTCCGACCGCAGGCCGGTCTCGGCGGCTGGCTCGGCGCCCTTGCGCTGATCGCGCTGTGGATCCTGGCCGTGACCGCACTTTTCGTGTTTCTCGGCCTGGTGGCGGGCTCGCCCGAGGCGGCCTCGGCGTACGGCTTTGTCTTCCTGTTCCTGCCGTACGTGTCCAGCGCGTTCGTGCCCGTCGACACCCTGCCGTCGTGGCTCCGCGGGTTCGCCGAGCACCAGCCGATCACGCCGGTGATCGAGTCGATCCGGGCGTTGCTCCTCGGCGGCTCACCGGGTGCGCAGGCGTGGTGGGCGGTGGCCTGGTCGCTGCTGATCCTGCTGGTCCCGGCCGTGGCCATTGCCGTGCTGTTCCCGCGACTGCGGTCTCGCTGACCAGAAGATCGGCGAGTAGCAGCTGGCGTTTCTCGTCATGTGACGCAAAACGCGGGCGCCGGTCGCGCGCAAAACGCGGGCGCCGGCCGCGGAACGCCCTCAGAGCGGAACCGAGGCCTCCACCGGCTCGCCGCTGGGCAGGATCACCGCGTGCCCGAACCGCATCATGTTCTGCGGGTCGTAGTGCCGCTTGGCCCTCTTGATCACCTCGTAGATCTCCGGCGGCCAGGCGCGGGCGCGGTCGGTGGCATCGCCGGGGTGGCCGTGGAAGTTGACCATCGTGTAACCAGTGGCCCAGGGGCGGAGCGCGTCGAGCAGCGTGGCAATGCCGGCCGGCACCAGGTCGGCGACCGGCGGCATCAGTACCCCGATCCCGGCCAGGCTCCACTTGGCGTCCCGGCCGGAAACGGCGTCCCGGACCACGGAGGGACGGGCCAGGGCGCCGCCCATCGGTCGCAGCTCCACCACCGCCAGCGGGCAGTCGGTTCCGGGCCCGGCCACCCGGAGCAGCTCGCGCTGCGCTGCTTCGTCGAACTCGGCCAGCAGCGTGCCCCCCTCCTCATGGGGCAGCGGGTCCGGCGGGTCCAGGCTCACCAGGTCGATCTGCTCGTAGCTCAGCGGGCCGGCGGTGTCCATCACCGGCTGCGACACCGCTCGCATGGGCGCCAGCAGGCGGTCGCCGTCCTCCTTCGAGCCCGGGTACGCGAAGCGCAGGTGCACCACGAACTGTCCGCGGAGCGGCTCCGGAACGTCCGGCGCCTCCGGCAGTCGGAGCAGGGCCAGAGAGGGGCAGGCTTCCTCGGGAAGATCGGCCAGCCAGCCGCGGAAGGCGGTCAACACCGTGTCGGCGTCCGCGCCGGGGTACATCAGGCCGCCGCCGTAGAAGTCGGGCAGCGGAACGAGCTCGAGCTCCAGTGCGGTGACCACGCCGAAGTTGCCCTTGCCGCCGCGGAGAACTTCGAACAGCTCCGGCTCGTGCTCGGCGTCGACGGTCCGGATCTGCCCGTCGGGCGTCACCAGCTCGATCGCACGCACCCGGTCCGCCGCCCAGCCGAGGGCGCGGCCGAGGACGGGCAGACCGCCGCCCAGGGTGTAACCGACGACGCCGACGTCGGAGCTCGAGCCGCACAGGCCGGCCAGGCCGTGCGGAACGGTCTTGGCGAGCACGGACGTCCACTTGGCCCCGGCGGCGACGCGGGCGGTCCGGAGCTCCGGGTCGACCTGCACGTCCTGCATCCGCCGGGTACTGATCAGTACGCCGTCGGTCATCCGTTCGGTGGCGCCGTGTCCGGTGGCCTGGACGGCGACCGGCAGTCCGCGCTCGGCGGCCCAGCCGACGGTGGCCGCGACATCGGCCGCGGACGTGGCCCCGACGATCACGTCGGGTTGGTGGACCACGGCGAGGTTGAAGCCGCTGCCGTCCTCGGCGTACTCCGGATCGCCCGAGCTGAGGACAGGTCCCGCCACGGCGGACCGCAGCGAATCGAGATCGGTGTCGGAAATCATTCGGCCTCCTCTGGGCAGAACGCCCATGCCAACGAGATGGATCGGATCCGGAAAGGAGGACGGCAGTCGTTCGGAAAATACATCGTTCGTGGATCTTCTGGCTGCGACGGATACCCGTTACGGCTCACCAGCCGCGGGTATGCCTCCAGGGCACCACGAGTCCGAAGGAGAAGCCCATGACCGAGTCAGCAGGCACCGAGCAGGACGTCATCGACATCCTGACCACCGACCACCACCAGGTCCTCGACCTGATCCAGCAGATCAAGCGCAGCGCCGTCGCCGCCGACCGCCGCGACATGGCCGACACCGTGATCAGCGAGCTGGTCCGGCACTCGGTGGCCGAGGAGATGTACGTCTATCCCGCCATGCGCAAGCACCTGCCGAACGGCGACGAGGCGGTCCAGCACGACGTCGCCGAGCACAAGGAGCTCGAGACGACGATGAAGCAGCTGGAGGGCGTCGACGGGGACTCCGCCGAGTTCGACGGCCTGATCGCCCAGCTCGAGTCGATCCTCCGCGACCACGTCTCGGACGAGGAGAACGAGCAGTTCCCCGGGCTCCGGGCCAGCATCCCGCGCGA
>DASQVF010000329.1:0-5298 GCA_035640915.1 Propionibacteriaceae bacterium | reverse complement strand
GTCGGGGTGGACACCACGGCGTTCCAGCACGGCGAGAACGACTGGACCTACCTCGGCGAGGAGGCTGACGTCCAGCACGGGGTGCTGCACGCCGCCGACGTCGCGGGGGTGCCGGTCGTGCTCATCCGGAGCGACGACGGGATCGTCGCCCTGGCCGACCGCTGCACGCACCGCGGCGGACCGCTGCACGAGGGCGAGCTGAGCAACGATTGCGTGATCTGCCCCTGGCACGGCAGCGCCTTCGCCCTCGACGGCTCCGTGGTCGAGGGCCCGGCCACCCGACCGCAGGCCGCGTACGAGGTCCGAGTCACCGAGGGTCAGGTGTACGCCCGCCGCGCGGAGGAGCCACGGGCGCTGCGCAAGAACCCGGTCGGCGTGTGACGATCCGGCGCCGGGTGGTGGTGCACGGGCAGGTGCAGGGCGTCTTCTACCGGGACTCCTGTCGCCGCGAGGCACAGCGGCTCGGCGTCACCGGGTTCGTCCGCAACGTCGACGACGGGACGGTGGAGGCGGTCTTCGAGGGCGATCCGGACGCCGTCTCGACGATGCTCGACTGGGCGCACACCGGGCCTATGCGGGCTCAGGTCAGTCGGGTCGACATCGCCGAGGAGGAGCCGGAGGGGCTGACCGCCTTCGAGGTGCGTTGACAAGCGGATCAGCGCAGTAGCGGCGGCTCACAGGTGAGCATCTCCTCCGGAGTGACCAGCACGTCGACCCGCCGGTCCCACTCCTGGACCGGGATGACGTCCAGCACCTCGTCGCTGTTCAGCAGCACCCAGATCGGTGCGCTCTGGGAGGCGTGCACCAGCGCCCGGTCGTACCAGCCGCCGCCGCGGCCCAGCCGGTCGCCCTGGGCGTTGGCCGCCAGTCCCGGGACGATGATCAGCTCGGCCTCGGGCAGCTGCTCGCTGGGCAGCGGTTCACCGGTCGGCTCGAGGATGCCGTTGGCCCCGATCCACAACCCGTCCGGGCCCTCGTAGGGCGCCCAGGCCGGACGCTCCAGCCGACCGCCGACCGGGTGTGACATCACCGGAAGGAGCACGCGTACGCGGTACGCGGCCAGCCAGGCGACGAGCTGCAGGGTGGCCGGCTCTGAGCGGACCG
The DNA here is from genome assembly GCA_035640915.1 of Propionibacteriaceae bacterium. Lineage (GTDB taxonomy): Bacteria > Actinomycetota > Actinomycetes > Propionibacteriales > Propionibacteriaceae > Microlunatus. The sequence continues at coordinate 4,194 of DASQVF010000329.1, read as the reverse complement.
AGAGGTAGGCGGCGACCGTGTCGGGCATCCGGGCGCTCAGCGCGGTCTGCATGATCGCCAGGCGCGCGGCGTCGTCGCGTTCGCGCTGCTCGATCGGCCGGGTGTCCCGTCGGAACTGGATGGCCTTGCGCAGCGTCGCCTTGGCAGCCTGCAGGGCGGCGTCGTCGACCGCCTGGTCCGGCTGGAGCACCCCGCCAGCCTATCCATCACGGTTCGGCGGGGCGACCGGTAGTCGCGCGGAGCACCAGGCTGGTCGGCAGCGTGATCGACCGCCGGCGGGGCGTCTCTCCGGCGGCCAGGCCCAGGGCCAGCTCGGCGGCCCGGCGGCCCAGCTCGGGCACCGGCTGAGCCATGGTGGTCAGACCGAAGGTCTCGGCCATGGCGTGGTCGTCGAAGCCCACCACCGACATGTCTTGCGGCGTGCGCAGCCCGACCCGCCACAGGGCAGCCAGCACCCGCATGGCCAGGTCGTCGGACTCCACCAGCAGAGCAGTGGGCGGCCGCGGCGCGCCGAGCAGCTGGCTGACCACGTCCTGCCCGTCGCCGGTCCGGGACGTGAGTATCTCGCGCTGGTCCCGGGCCGGTACCCGGGCGCCGGCCATCGTTGTGCGGTATCCGGTCAGCCGGCGTGCCGAGCTGTGACGGACCGAGGGTTCGTGCGCGTAGCCGACGTAGGCGACCCGGCGGTGACCGAGGTTGAGCAGGTGCCGGGTGGCCACCTCCGCCCCGGCGGCGTCGTCCACGGCGACCGACGTCGCGCCGGGGTGCCGCTGGTTCACGAACACCAGCGGCATCCCGAGGTTCTGCAAGCGCTGGCGTTGTGCGGCGGTGAGTTCCATCGATCCCACGATCAAGGCGTCGGCGTTGCGGCGCGCGGGCAGTGTCGCGAAGAAGGCGTCCCGCTCTTCGCTGCTGAGGGTTCGATAGATGAGCAGCTCCTGGCCGCGAGCGTGCAGGGCCGCGTACGTGGCGTCGAGCAGGCAGCCGTTGAACCACGAGCCGAGGGAACCACTGAGCAGCATCGCCACCCGGTCCAGCCGGCCCGAGGCGAGGCTCGAAGCCGCGCGGGAGACGGCGAAGTCGAGCTCCTCGGCCGCTTGCCGCACCCGCTCGGCGGTGGCCGGGGCGACGAGTCCGGAGCTTCGGAGGGCACGCGAGACCGTGGACACCGACACCCCGGCTCGCTTGGCCACATCGGCCATGCTGGAGGGTGTCAGCGGAGTCACACGTCGGCCCTTCTGCTCGCGTTGACCAGCCTCGATCGCCTTCCTAGACTAGTGCAAGCGCTGTCATTCTGCTGCGCTCGACTCTCCCTCCCATCGGTACGCGAAGGACTGCTGCGCCCATGACCGACCATGCCCTCCTGACCCGGGACACCGCTCTCGACGCCAACTGGTGGCGGGAGGCGACCGTCTACCAGATTTATCCGCGCAGCTTCGCCGACAGCAACGGTGACGGCATCGGCGATCTCGCCGGGGTCGCCACCCGCATCGGCTACCTCGCCGACCTCGGGGTCGACGCCATCTGGCTCAGCCCGTTCTATCCCTCGGCGCTGGCCGACGGGGGCTACGACGTGGACGACTACCGCAACGTCGCGCCCGAGCTGGGCACCCTGGACGACTTCGACGTCCTGGTCGCCGCGGCCCACGCGGCCGGCATCCGGGTGATCGTCGACATCGTCCCCAACCACACCTCCGACCGGCATTCCTGGTTCGTCGAGGCCCTGGCGTCGCCCCCTGGGTCGGCGGCGCGAGACCGCTACATCTTCCGCGACGGCACCGGCCCCGACGGGTCGCTGCCGCCGTCGGACTGGCAGTCGCACTTCGGCGGGCCCGCCTGGACCCGGGTGCCGGACGGTCAGTGGTACTGCCACCTGTTCGCCCGCCAGCAGCCGGACCTGAACTGGGGCAACCCCGAGGTGCGCGAGGACTTCAAGACGACGCTGCGCTTCTGGGCCGATCGCGGCGTCGACGGCTACCGGGTGGACGTGGCCCACGCGCTGGCCAAGGACCTCGCTGAGCCGCTGCGCAGCAAGCCGACGCTCTACGAGAGCCTGGGCACGGACGGCAACGACCCGCTGTTCGACCGGGACGAGGTGCACGAGATCTACGCCGAGTGGCGCGAGGTCTTCGACGAGTACGACCCGCCGCGTACAGCGGTCGCCGAGGCCTTCGCCCGCTCGGAGCGACGCTCCCTCTACGCCCGGCCGACCGGGCTGGGCCAGGCGTTCAACTTCGACCTGCTGAAGGCCGACTTCGACGCCGCCCAGTTCCGCGACGTCATCACCTTCTGCCTGGACGATGCGGCTCGGGTCGGCTCCTCCTCGACCTGGGTGCTGTCCAACCACGACGTCGTCCGGCACCCCTCCCGCTACGCACTGCCCAACGGCGTCGACCTCGACGAGTGGCTGATGAGCGACGGCGCGTTGCCGCTGCCCGACGAGATCGCCGGCCTCCGTCGGGCCCGGGCGGCCACCCTGCTGATGCTCGCCCTGCCCGGGTCGTCCTACCTCTACCAGGGTGAGGAGCTCGGCCTGCACGAGGTGTCCGACCTGCCGGCGTCGGTGCTGCAGGACCCGATCTGGCAGCGCACATTGAACACCAAGAAGGGTCGTGACGGCTGCCGGGTCCCACTGCCCTGGACCGACGAGGGTGACTCGTACGGGTTCGGCAGCGGCCTGTCCTGGCTGCCCCAGCCGGCCGGATTCTCCGGGCATGCCGTGTCGGCCCAGGCCGGCCGCCCCGAGTCCACCCTGGAGATGTATCGGGAGGCGCTGCGAGTGCGCCGACAGCTGCAGGGCGCCGAGGAGCTGGAGTGGGTGCCGACCGGCAGTTCGGACGTGCTGCACTTCGTCCGGCCCGGCGGCTGGCACTGCGTAACCAACTTCGGGACGGGACCGGTGTCCCTGCCCGGCGGCGTGGTCCGGGTCAGCAGCGTGCCGCTGACCGACGGCCGGCTGCCGGGCGAGTGCACGGTGTGGCTCACCGAGTGGCCCACCGACTGACGCTGTTGACCCGGCCGACGTCGGGGTAGGTGGGTCCCGTGCCGGTGTGGCTGGAGGCGGGACTGTGGGGACTGCTGGCGGGCGGCGCTCTGGTGCTGGGCGCCACCATCGCCTGGTTCGTCCGGGTGCCGCCGCGCATCGTCGCCGCGGTGATGGCGTACGGCTCCGGGGTGCTGATCTCGGCCCTGGCCTTCGAGCTGGTCTCGGAGGCCAACGAGCAGGGCGGGCTGGCGGCGACGAGCGTCGGGTTCTCCGCCGGCGCAGTGGCCTACGTCGTCGCCAACGTCGTCCTGGCGCGGGCCGGGGCCCGGCACCGGAAGCGCTCCGGCGACCAGCAGCCCGGTGAAGCAGCAGTCGGCGGCAGCGGCGCGGCTATCGCCGTCGGCGCCCTGCTGGACGGCGTACCGGAGTCGGTGGTGCTCGGTCTGTCCCTGCTCGGCGGCGGCGGCGTCGGCACGGCCGTGCTGGTGGCGGTCTTCATCTCCAACCTGCCGGAGGGCCTGTCCAGCGCCTCGGGGATGCGGAACGCCGGCCGCTCCGCCCGCTACGTCTTCGGGGTCTGGGGTGGCATAGCGGTAGCGTCCGGACTGGCCGCGCTGGTCGGTGCGCTGGTGCTAGAGGGTGCCTCGGGCACCACGGTGGCTGTGATCAACGCCGTCGCGGCCGGCGCCATCCTGGCCATGATCGCTGACACGATGATTCCGGAGGCGTTCGAACGGGCCCACCTGCTCACGGGCTTGATCACCGCCGCCGGGTTCCTGACCGCCTTTGCGGTGGAGCAGCTGGGCGGCTGAGGTGTGAGCGGTGCAAGTGGGACCCCCTTGATCCCCCGCCGCGCAACACACGGGAGCGCGCGTGAGCTACCACCGGGCCGTGTTGCGGACCGGAGCGGCGCCCTCCGCCACCTAAGGTGAAACCATGCCGCTGTTCACCCGGAAGAAGGCGGGAGCCGCCGAGGAGCACCGACCGCCGGCCGAGCTGCCGCCGCTGCCGGAACCGCCGCCGCCCGGGCCGACCGGGCTGCGCTCCCTGGCGGCGCACCGGAAGTACCTGCTGAGCTGCATCAGCGAGCTGCCGCCGTTCCGGCAGCAGCTGCTGGATGCGCTTGACCTGAGCCTCTGCGAGGAGATCGTCGCCGGGGTGGACCTGCCCCGGTTCGACAACTCGGCGATGGACGGGTACGCCGTCCG
>DASQVF010000328.1:0-7608 GCA_035640915.1 Propionibacteriaceae bacterium | reverse complement strand
GTGGGCCCGGCTGGCCGCGGCGCTGCGCAACCGCCTGTCCGGAGCGGTCTGATGAACGCGCTCGCCCCCGATTCGCGCGTCGAGCAGCTGCGACCGCACGCCGAGGACGCGTACGCGGCCGAGCTCGTCGCGCTGGAGGCGACGGACTCGCGACCGAGGCCGCCGCGTTGGCGGCTGTCGCCCTGGGCGGTGGTGACCTACGTGATGGGCGGCACCCTGGCCGACGGCACCGTGGTCACGCCCAAGTACGTCGGATCCCGCCGCCTGGTCGAGGTCGCGGTGGCGACCCTGGCCACCGACCGCGCCCTGCTGCTGCTCGGCGTACCGGGGACGGCGAAGTCCTGGCTCTCCGAGCACCTGGCCGCCGCCGTCTCGGGCGACTCCACGCTGATCGTGCAGGGCACGGCCGGGACGGCGGAGGAGGCGATCCGCTACGGCTGGAACTACGCCCGGCTGCTGGCGGAGGGCCCGAGTCCCGAGGCCCTGGTGCCGTCGCCGGTCCTCACCGCGATGCGGCGCGGCTCGATCGCCCGGGTCGAGGAGCTGACCCGGATCCCGGCTGACGTGCAGGACGCTCTGATCACCGTGCTGTCGGAGAAGACGCTCCCCATTCCCGAGCTGGGCGATGAGGCTCAGGCGGTCAAGGGGTTCAACCTGATCGCCACGGCCAACGACCGCGACAAGGGCGTGAACGAGCTGTCCGCCGCGCTGCGCCGCCGGTTCAACACCGTTGTGCTCCCGTTGCCGGAGCGGGAGGAGGACGAGGTACAGATCGTCTCCACCCGGGTGGCCGACCTCGCCGCCACCCTCGAGCTGCCGGCCGTGCCGGCGGCGGTGGAGGAGATCCGCCGCGTGGTCAGGGTGTTCCGGGAGCTGCGGTCCGGCGTCACCGCCGACGGCCGGACGACGATCAAGTCGCCGTCGGCCACGCTGTCGGCGGCCGAGGCGATCTCGGTGATCACCAGTGGGCTGGCCCTGTCCGCGCACTTCGGCGACGGCTGGCTGCGACCGACGGACGTGGCCGCCGGCCTGGTCGGCGCCATCGTCAAGGACCCGGTGGCCGACCGGGTCGCGTGGACGGAGTACCTCGAGCTGGTGGCGCGCGAGCGCGAGGGCTGGGGTGAGTTCTACGCGGCCTGCCGAGAGGTGTCGTGACCACTGCACTGGTTCCCGAGCCGGATGCGGCCGTCGAGGGTGACGACGACCCCGTCCGGGTGTTCGGCGTCCGTCACCACGGTCCGGGGTCGGCCCGCTCGCTGCTGCGGGCGCTGGAGGAGTACCAGCCGGACGCGGTACTGATCGAGGGACCGGCCGACGGTGACCCGCTGATCGGCTGGGTGACGGCCGAGGGGATGCAGCCGCCGCTGGCTCTGCTGGCCTACGCGGCCGACGAGCCCAAGGTGTCGGCCTTCTGGCCGTTCGCGGTCTTCTCACCGGAGTGGCAGGCGATGGTCTGGGCGGTCGAGCGCGGGGTCGAGGTCCGGTTCTGCGACCTGCCGGCGGCGCAGGTGCTCGCTCCGCAGGGCGGCGGCCCGACCTTGTTCGACGACACCGGGCACCGCGGGCCGCGCCGGGACGACCCCGCGCGGGACCCCCTCGGCACCCTGGCCGCCGCAGCCGGCCACGACGACCCCGAGCGCTGGTGGGAGGACCTGGTCGAGTCCCGGCTGGACTCCTCCTCGCCGTTCCCGTTGCTGGTCCAGGCGATGGCCGAGCTGCGCGCGGCCTCGGGTCCGCCGAGCCCGACCGAACGACGGCGCGAGGCGTACATGCGGCAGACCATCCGGGCGGCCCGCCGGCGGGGCCGGGAGCGGGTCGCCGTGGTGTGCGGCGCCTGGCACGCGCCCGTGCTCACCTGGCCGCTGCCCCCGGCCAACGTCGACGCGGCGGTGCTCCGCGGCAGCGCCAAGCGGAAGGTGACGTTGACCTGGGTGCCCTGGACGGCGGAGCGGTTGGCCACCGCGAGCGGCTACGGAGCCGGCATCACGTCGCCGGGCTGGTATCACCACCTGTGGACCGCCCCCGAGGGCACCATTACGCGCTGGTTGGTCAAGGTGGCCCGGGCCCTGCGCGAGCGGGACCTGCCGGCCTCCAGCGGCTCCGTGATCGAGGCGGTGCGGCTGGCCGAGACCCTGGCCAGCCTCCGGTCGCGGCCGCTGGCCGGACTGACCGAGGTCACCGAGGCCACCCGGGCGGTGCTGTGCGACGGCGACGAGCGGGCCGTTCGCTACGTCACCGAGCACCTGGTGGTGGGCCAGGCCCTGGGCTCGGTCAACGAGCGGGTGCCCACCGTCCCGCTGGAGGCCGACCTGGTCCGCACCTGCCGGAGCCTGCGGGTCCGCCGCGAGCCGGACCTGCGCCACTGGGACCTCGACCTGCGCCGCACCATCGACCGGAACCGGTCGCAGCTGTTCCATCGGCTCCGGCTGCTGGAGCTCGACTGGGTACGTCCGGCCGAGAGCGATATCGCCAGCCAGGGCACCTTCCGCGAGGTCTGGGCGTCCCGCTGGCGGCCGGAGTACGCCGTGCAGCTGGTCGAGGCGTCGGTCTGGGGCACCACCGTCGAGTCCGCCGCGACCGCCCGGGTCGACCAGATCCGCCGGGACGGGACGCTGCCCGAACTGACCCGGACCGTCGGCCGCTGCCTGCTCGCCGCACTGCCGGCCGCCCTGGACGCCCTGCTGGCCACGGTGGCCGAGCGGGCCGCGCGGGACACCGACGTGGTGCACCTGATGGAGGCGCTGCCACCGCTCGCCCGGGCGCAGCGCTACGGGGACGTCCGACAGACCGACACCGCCGCCCTGAGCCGGGTGATCGAGACGCTGGTCGTGCGCACCTGCGCCGGGCTCGGCCGGGCCGTGTCCGGGTTGGACGCTGAGAACGCGGCGGCGATGCGGCGCCGGATCGACGAGCTCAACGGCGCCCTCGGTCTCCTGGAGATGCGCCCAGAGCCCTTCGACAAGCTCAGGAGAGCCCCTGTCGAAGGGGCCTCGAGAATCTCAGGCCACATCACGCTGCGAGAGCGCTGGCTGGCCACGTTGGCCGGGCTGGCCGACCGGCCCGACCTGCACGGTCTGCTGCAGGGCCGGATCGTCCGGCTGCTGACCGACGCGGAGGTGCTCGACGATGCAGCGCGCCGGCTGGAGCGAGCCCTGTCCGCCGGGGTCGACGCGGCCGAGAAGGCGGCCTGGGTCGAGGGGTTCTTCGCCGACGGTGCGTTGCTGCTGATCCACGACCCCGCGTTGCGCGACCTGCTGGACGCCTGGGTCGGCGGCCTGTCCGAGGCCCAGTTCACCGACCTGCTGCCGCTGGTGCGGCGCACCTTCGGCACCTTCAGCGCCGCTGAACGGCGGACCATCGCCGGTCGGCTGAGCAGCGCGGAGGCCGGCCCGCCGGTCGAGGAGGACTTCGACCCGGGGCGGACGGCCCGCGTCCTGGCCACGATCGACCTCATCCTTCGACCCGTTCACCGACAAGGAGAGCCATGAGCGTCGTCACCGAGAACCAGCCCGATGGCACCCCGACCTGGATCGACCTCGGCGTACCCGACCTGGACCGAGCGCTCGACTTCTACGGCGCCCTGTTCGGTTGGCAGTTCGACGTCGCTCCCGCGGAGTACGGCCGGTACACCACCGCGTACCTGCACGGCGGCCGAGTCGCCGCGTTGGCCCCCAGCCACGACCCCACGTCCACCCGGTACTGGTGGAACGTGTACCTGGCCACCGCCGACTGCGACGCCACGGCTGCTGCCGTCGAACGAGCCGGGGGAACGGTGGTCGAACCGCCGTCGGACGTGATGGAGCAGGGACGGATGGCGATCGTGCGGGACCCGGCCGGAGGACAGTTCGGACTGTGGCAGGGCCGCCGGCACATCGGGTGTGAGCGGGTCAACGAGCCCAACGCCCTGGTTCGCAACGACCTGATCACCGACCAGCCGGAGATGACCCGCCGGTTCTACGCCGACGTCTTCGGCTTCACCCTGGACCGCAACCCGGACCTGCCCGAGTTCGACTTCACCTTCCTGCGCCGTCCCGACGGACACGAGATCGGCGGCATCATGGGGGTGCCGGACGGGGCCGGGACGGGCTGGTCGACCACCTTCGAGGTCGACGACACCGACGCCGCCGTCGCTCGGGCGGTGGCCGCCGGTGGAACGGCCGGTCCGGTGGGGGAGATGATCTACGGCAAGCTCGCGCAGGTCAGCGACCCGTTCGGGGTGGAGTTCTCGATCATCGCCCGGCCGACCTGACCGTGGCGGCGACCCCGACCGGGCCCGACGCGACGGAAGAGCAGAGCCGTCGGCGGCGCTGGCGGCTGCTGCTCGGCGAGCCAGCCGCGGAGCCGCTCGGTGCCGACCTCACGGCCGGCGAGCAGGGGATGGACGAGGCGCTGGGCGCGCTATACGACGAGGCCGGGGAGGTCGAGGGCCGCTCGGGTGGGCAGCGCTACGGGGCGCTGGGGTCGTCGGCGCCATCGGTCGCCCGCTGGCTGGGTGACATCCGGAGCTACTTCCCGACCAGCGTCGTGCAGGTGATGCAGCGTGACGCGATCGACCGGCTGGGACTGACCAGCATGCTGCTGGAGCCCGAGCTGCTGGACACGGTGCAGCCGGACGTGCACCTGGCTGCCACCCTGGTCAGCCTCAACCGGGTGATGCCGGAGACGGCGAAGCGCACCGCCCGGCTGGTGGTGGGCAAGGTGGTCGCCGAGATCGAGCGGCGGATCGCCAACACCACGCGGACCGCCGTGCGCGGCGCGGTCAGTCGGGCCAGCCGGACCCGGCGACCGCGGCTGCGCGACGTCGACTGGAACGCCACCATCCGGCGCAACCTCGACCGCTACCTTCCCGACCGGCGGACCGTGGTCCCCGAGCGGCTGGTCGGCTACGGGCACCGGGCACCCGCCATGTCCCGCGACGTCGTCGTGGCGGTGGACCAGTCCGGGTCGATGGCCGAGTCGGTGGTGTACGCCGCGGTGTTCGGCGCGACCCTGGCCTCGATCTCCTCGGTGCGTACGTCGCTGGTGGCGTTCGACGTCGACGTGGTGGACCTCACCGACCGGCTGGCCGACCCGGTGGAGGTCCTCTTCGGCTGCCAGCTGGGTGGCGGCACGGACATCAACCGGGCCCTGGCCTACTGCCAGAGCCTGATCAGCCGGCCGGCCGAGACGATCCTGGTGCTGATCTCGGACCTGTTCGAGGGCGGCATCGAGGGCCAGCTGGTCCGCCGGGTGGCCGAGCTGGTCCGCGACGGGGTCACGGTGGTGGCCCTGCTGGCCCTGGCCGACTCCGGCGCGCCGTCGTACGACCACGAGCACGCCGCCGCCCTGGCCGCTCTCGGCGTACCCACCTTCGCCTGTACGCCGGACCAGTTCCCCGAGCTGCTGTCGGTGGCGATCAGCGGCGGTGACATCGGCCTGTGGGCCGCCCGGACGGCGGCGGCGGAGCAGTCGACGGCGCCACGATGACAGCCTGATACCGGGCCGGACCCGTGAGAGGATCAGGGCCGTGAGCGCCGTCCCGTCCGTGTCGTACTCGATCACGGTCCGGCTCGAGGTGCCGCCCGGCGGAGCGTCGGTGAGCCAGCTCACCACGGCCGTGGAGCATGCCGGTGGGACGATCACCGCGCTCGATGTCACCGCCTCCGGCCACGAACGGCTGCGGATCGATGTCACCTGCGCCGCCCGGGATACCGTCCACGCCGACGAGCTGGTCGCCGCCATGCGCGGCGTGCCGGGTGTCGTGATCGGCAAGGTCTCCGACCGCACGTTCCTGATGCACCTCGGCGGCAAGATCGCCATGAACACCAAGCACCCGATCCGTAACCGGGACGACCTGTCGATGATCTACACGCCCGGGGTGGCGCGGGTCAGCATGGCGATCGCGGAGAACCCCGAGGACGCGCGCCGGCTCACCATCAAGCGCAACAGCATCGCCGTGGTCACCGACGGATCGGCGGTGCTCGGCCTGGGCAACATCGGTCCGGCGGCGGCGCTGCCGGTGATGGAGGGCAAGGCCGCGCTGTTCAAGCGGTTCGGCGACATCGATGCCTGGCCGCTGTGCCTCGACACCCAGGACGTCGACGAGATCATCGCCGTGGTCAAGGCGGTGGCGCCCGGCTTCGCCGGGATCAACCTCGAGGACATCTCCGCCCCGCGCTGCTTCGAGGTGGAGCGGCGCCTGCGCGAGCAGCTGGACATCCCGGTGTTCCACGACGACCAGCACGGCACGGCGATCGTGGTGCTGGCCGCCCTCTACAACTCGCTGCGGGTGGTGGACAAGCGGATCGAGGACGTGCGGATCGTCATGTCCGGGGCTGGGGCGGCGGGTACCGCGATCATCAAGCTGCTGTTGGCGGCGGGGGCCGCCCACCTGGTGGTGGCCGACATCGGCGGGGTGGTGCACCGGGGCCGAGAGGGCCTGACCGGGGAGCTGGCCTGGCTGGCGGAGCACACCAACCAGCTCAACGTCACCGGATCACTGGTCGACGCGCTGGCCGGGGCGGACGTGTTCATCGGCGTGTCAGCGCCGAACCTGCTCACCGGCGACAACGTCGCGACCATGGCCGACCGATCGGTGGTGTTCGCCCTGGCCAACCCGGAGCCGGAGGTCGACCCGATCGACGCGGCCCGGCACGCCGCGGTGGTGGCCACCGGCCGATCCGACTTCCCCAACCAGATCAACAACGTACTGGCCTTTCCCGGAGTGTTCCGCGGTCTGCTCGACGCGCACTCCGCCGAGATCACCATTCCGATGCTGCTGGCCGCCGCCCGGGCGCTGGCCGGGGTGGTCACCGACGAGGAGCTCAACGCGGCGTACATCACCCCGAGCGTCTTCCATGCCGACGTGCACCACGCTGTCGCCACCGCGGTCCGCCGCGCCGCCGGGGGACCCGCCGAGCTGCCGACCGACACCGAAGTGCCCATCTGAACCCATGGGTCGACGGGTGCCTGCGGACCGGGGAGCGGCGGCCTGGCCGGTGGTGGCGGTGGCCGCCGGCCTGGCCGTCGTCGCCCAGGTGGTGGGGTTGTACCTCCCGCGTACGCCGGGAGACGGCTGGTTACCGGGTGCGGACAAGCTCGGTCACGCGGTCGGCTTTGCGCTGCCGGTCGTCCTCGTTCCGTGGGCCGACACGCTGCGCCGGCGTTCGGCCGGCCGGCCGCCGCGAGCCCGGATCCTGGTCCTCGTCGTCCTGCTGTCGTCGGCGCACGCGGTGGTCAGCGAGCTGGTGCAGCACGCCGCGTACGAGAACCGGGTGGGTGACCCGCTGGACGTGCTGGCCGACTGGAGCGGCATCGCCGTCGGCGGCCTGGTCGCGATCGGCCTGGCCGGGCGACGGGTCGGTCGCAGCCGTGGGCCACGGTCGGCCGAGCGGGTGCCGACCGATGGCTGAGCGGAATCCGCGGCCGGGTGACCTGCTGGTGGCGAGCGTCCTGCTGGCCGACGGCATCTTCAACCGCACCGTGGTCCTGGTCCTGGACAACGACGCGGACGGAGCGCTCGGGGTCATCCTGAACGAGATCTCCCAGACCCGGCTGGACGCGGTGCTGCCGGACTGGGTGGCCGCCGTGTCCCGGCCGCAGCTGCTGTTCCACGGTGGCCCGGTCTCG
>DASQVF010000327.1:0-4371 GCA_035640915.1 Propionibacteriaceae bacterium | reverse complement strand
GAACCGGCGAGCGAAGGTCCGGTCGCTCATCATCGCCTTCCGGGCCAGCGACGAGGCGGTGTGCGGCTCGGCCAGGTTGGCCAGCACCCAGGTCAGGACCGGAGCCAGACTGTCGCTCTCGTACGCCGGGATCGGCATCTCGACGAACTGCTGCTGTCCACCGTCGCGCTGCGGCGGCACCACCATCCGCCGGGCGATCTTGGTGGCGATGGCCGTGCCGAGCTCGCGGCGGACCAGGTGGAGACAGGCGTCGATGCCGGCCGCCGTGCCGGCGCTGGTGATCAGGTCGCCGTCGTCGACGTAGAGCGCCCTCGGCTCGAGGATCGCCTCGGGATACATGGCCGCCATCTGGTCGACGTACATCCAGTGGGTCGTGCAGCGCCGCCCCTCGAGCAACCCGGCGGCACCCAGGATGAAGGCGCCGGAGCAGAGGCTGAGCAAGGTCGCCCCCGCCGCGTGCGCCTCCTTCAAGACCCGCAGCACCGCAGGCGGATAATCCTCCGGTTGCCGGATCAAGGTCGCCGACGCGATCACCAGGTCGCTGCCCACCACCGCATCCAGCCCGTGCGTGGCCGTGATGGAGAACGGTGAGATGTTCTTGGTCTCCAGCGGAACACCGGGATGCTCCGCGCAGACCCGGAAGTCGAAGGTCGGAACGCCGTCGTCGGCCCGGTCCAACCCGAAGACCTCGACCGCGACCCCGAACTCGAACACCGCGATCGGCTCGACCAGCACTACGCTCACTCGGGACAGGGTCATGGGGCCAGCATACTGGCAGAAACCTTGTCTACGTCACCCTGCTGCCAAGGTAGCCGCGTAGCCCTCCAAGGCCTCGTACGCCAGGTCGCCGGAGACGATCGTGGTCACGGCCGGCTCTCGAAGCACCAGAGAGCGCGTCCGGCCGTCGGCACTGAGCAGCCGCTCCCAGGCCCGGCCGTTGACCGTGCTCTGCCCGTCCGGCGTACCGTCCCGGCTCTGCTCCTCGACGAGCTTCTCCGGCTCGAGGTCGCCCTGGTCCAGCCCGATGAAGACGTCGTCGGGAGTCAGGAAGCCCAGCTGCCAGAGGTTTCGCACCGACGGCTGGGCATCCCGGAAGGGATCGCCGACCTCGACCCACTCCGCCTGGGTCGCCCGCCACCCCTCGGGCACTGCGGTCGGAGCGAGCACCGGGAACGGCGCCTCGCGGCTGGCCACGGCGAGCACCGGTTTCCAGTCGACCTCGGTGACCGGCTTGTCATCGGGCAGGTCGGTGAACAGCACGGTGAGAATCACCAGCGGGATCAGGATCACCGCCAGCGACCGAATCATGTCGCCAGGCGTCGCCATCCGATTCGCCCGTGCCACAGACCCATCCTCGCAGTTCTCCCAAACCCGGCCTTTCGACAGGCTCAGGGCACATGCGGGCTGAGCCTGTCGAAGCCCTACTTGTTCGGATCGTGACCCCAGTTCATCAACGAATATCGCCACGGCGTGTGCGTGATGTCGCCGTCGGGGCGCTGCGCCAGGTGCCGCTTGACGTAGCCGACGACCTTGCGCATGGCGGCGTAGTCGTCCTCGGTCAGGTCGCTCTTCTTGGTGTTCAGCAATGTGGCGATCCGACGACCCATCTCGTGCCCGGTGGACTCGCCGTCGCCGCCCTTCTTCTGACCCACCTCCTTGGACTCGTCGGTGTCCAGCCAGCTCTCCAGCTGCTTGGCGGTCAGATTGACCGCATCCGAGAACTCGGAGTAGACGTCGTCCTGGTCACTCATCGCCTCGCCTATCTCGTCGGTGTCGCTGGCTACTTCGCCCGACCAGGCCAGTCCGGACGCACCCGACAGGCCAGGGAAACTTGACCGTGATGGAGACGCTGGACACCCTGGGCCGCCACTCCGGCCCACGCGGCGAGGTCGTGCTGCGCCGCCGGCACGGGGGCGGTGTGGCCGTGGAGGAGCTGATCGTCAACGGCGTCTTCGCCATGGACTCCGCCGATACCGAGACCGAGCGGCAGCTGGCCGAGGTCGCCCTCGCCGGTCACAGTTCTCCCCGGGTGCTGGTCGGCGGGCTCGGCCTCGGCTACACCGCGGACCAGCTGCTCGCCGCCGGGATCGACCACCTGGACGTGGTCGAGATCGAGGAGTGCCTGGTCGACTGGGCGTACGCGGGGCTCACCGCCACCCTGGCCAGGGTGGCCAACGACCCGCGGGTAAGCCTGCACGCCGCCGACGTCACGGCGGTGCTGGCCGGGTTGCGCGGCCCGCGGGGTCCGTGGGACGCGATCGTCCTCGACGTCGACAACGGCCCTGACTTCCTCATCCACGACACGAACTCGGCGCTCTACACCGAACCGAGCCTGACCGCCGCGTACCAGCAGCTCACCCCCGGCGGGACGTTGGCCATCTGGTGCCAGGGTCCGGCGCCTGACCTGCTGGCCACGCTGCGACGACTCTCGCCCACCGTCCGGCCGCGTAGCTTCCACCGGTCACGCGAGGGCCGCCCCCTGTCCTACGTCATCTACACCGCAGCCAGGGCCGGAGCGGACTGAGCAAGAATGTGTCCATGACCGCACCAGCCAGCGACGGCGAGTTCCGGATCGAACGCGACACCATGGGTGAGGTCCGGGTCCCGGCCGCCGCGCTCTACCGGGCGCAGACCCAGCGGGCGGTGGAGAACTTCCCGATCTCCGGGGTGCCCATCGATCCGGCCCTGGTCGCTGCCCTGGGCATGATCAAGGGCGCCGCGGCGCAGGCCAACGCCCAGCTCGGGGTGCTGAGCGCGGAGAAGGCCGCGGCGATCGAGAAGGCGGCCGGCGCGGTGGCGGCCGGCCAGCACAGCGCACACTTCCCGATCGACGTCTTCCAGACCGGCTCCGGCACCTCGAGCAACATGAACGCCAACGAGGTGATCGCCACCCTGGCCGGCGATCTGCTGGGCGGACCGGTGCACCCCAACGACGACGTCAACGCGTCCCAGTCCAGCAACGACGTGTTCCCCAGCGCGATCCACATCGCAGCCACGCAGGGCCTGCTGACCGGCCTGGTGCCGGCGCTCCGCCGCCTCGAGCAGGCCCTGGCCACGAAGGCCGAGGAGTTCGCCGAGGTGGTGAAGAGCGGCCGGACGCACCTGATGGATGCCACGCCGGTGACGCTGGGCCAAGAGTTCGGCGGGTACGCCGCCCAGATCCGGTACGGCATCGAGCGGGTCGAGGCAACGATCCCCCGAGTTGCCGAGCTACCGCTCGGCGGTACGGCCGTCGGCACCGGGATCAACACGCCGCCGGGGTTCGCCGCCGCGGTGATCGCCATCATCGTCCGGGAGACCGGGCTTCCGCTGACCGAGGCCCGCGACCACTTCGAGGCCCAAGGTGCCCGGGATGCACTGGTCGAGGCCTCCGGTGCCCTGCGGACCATCGCGGTCAGCCTGAACAAGATCAGCAACGACCTGCGCTGGATGGGCTCGGGACCTCGGGCCGGACTCGGCGAGATCGCCCTGCCGGACCTGCAGCCGGGGTCGTCGATCATGCCGGGGAAGGTCAATCCGGTGATCTGCGAGGCGGCCATCATGGTCTGCGCCCAGGTGATCGGCAACGACGCCGCGACCGGCTTCGCCGGCGCCGCTGGCAACTTCGAGCTGAACGTGATGCTGCCGGTGATCGCCCGCAACGTGCTGGAGTCGATCCGGCTGCTGGCCAACGCCAGCCGGCTCCTCGCCGATCGCTGTGTGGCCGGGATCGTGGCCAACGTCGAGCACTGCCGGACCCTGGCCGAGTCCTCGCCGGCGATCGTCACGCCGCTCAACCGCTACATCGGCTACGAGAACGCCGCGGCGGTGGCGAAGAAGGCACTGGCGGAGAACCTGACCATCCGCGAGGTCGTGCTGCGGTCGGGCTACGTCACCGATGGCAGCATCACCGAGGACCAGCTGGACGCCGCCCTCGACGTCCTGGCGATGACGAAGCGGCCCCAGTAAGGAGAGCCGTCGTCACGCTGCGAGGGTCGGTATCGCGCGCCGCCGAGCGGAGGAGGAGCGAGTGAACACGCTTTTCGTTCGCGAGCGATGACGACGTCGGCGGGTTGGAGCGCGATGCGCGAGCAGCAGGGCCAGTGAGATCAGTACCAGCCGTTGGCCCGCTTGAAGGACCAGGCGGCGCAGGGGCTGCCGTAGCGGTCCTCGATGTACCCGATGGCCCAGATGATCTGGGTAGCCGGATTGGTCCGCCAGTCGCTGCCCACGCTGGCCATCTTGCGTCCTGGCAGTGCCTGCGGGATCCCGTACGCGCCCGAGCTGGGATTCGTCGCGTCGATGTCCCACATGCTCTCGCGGATGATGATGTTGTTGAAGCAGTCGAAGTCGGAGTCGTCGTAGCCGTACTTGTTCTTCATGATCTGGCGG
>DASQVF010000326.1:0-8527 GCA_035640915.1 Propionibacteriaceae bacterium | reverse complement strand
CAGGATCCTTGCCGAATGGCCTGCCTGGGCGGCGCCCATCGGTAAGCGGCCTGGCCGACACGACACTGACCTTGGCGGCGTGCGTAGGCTCGTCTGGTGACCGCCTCCCGGCCGGACCGGTTCGGGGACCACGTCTCCGCCGCCCGCACGTCGCGGGTACCGTCCGGGGCCGTGGTCGGCGTGGTCGCGGCCGGCGTGGCCGTCTTCTTGACCTTCACGATCACGGCGGGCCTGCTGATCTGGAACGATGCCTCCGTCGACTCGCTCGACCGGAGCGCCCAGAACCTCGGCGGCACGAACCCGGGAGCGGCTGTCGCGGCCCCCATGGACCAGCTCGAGCAGAACACCCGCACGGCCCGCATCGGACCGGTCAGCCTGGTGCTGCCCGGCGACCCGTACCGCGTTCATCCCGAGCCCCTCACCCTGGACGGGGTGTTGGACTGCTTCTTCTGGGCCGCAGCCACCGTCCACCCGCGTTACGACACGCGGCGCGACTGGTCCTCGACCATGCTGCTGGGTCGGCTCAGCAGCGGGCCGTCGACCGGTGACCTGGAACAGGAGGGCCGGCGCGTGCTCGACCGGATGAGCACCGCGTTCTTCGACGGCCACCCGACGCAGGTGCGGCAGCTCAGGAGTGCCGACCACGCGGTCGACGGACATCCCGGGATGCTGGTCACCGCCACGGTGCACTACGCGGTGCCGAACCTGGCCAGCCGGTACGACACGGTGTCGGCGCTGCTGGTCCGGCTGGACAACGGCGCGGTGGTGGTCGCCGCGACTTCGGTTCCCAACGACACCGACCCGGCGGTCGCCCGGCAGGCCGCGGACGCCCTCCGGTCCCTCAACGTCGAGTAGCGCCGCTCAGCGGACCGCCTGGGTGGCCTCCACCCACTGGTGGAGCTTGGCCTCGGCCGCGCCGCTGTCGACGGCGCTCCGCGCCCGGTCAAGCTGAGTGGCGAAGGCCGCCTGCAGGTCGTCCAGGTCGGGCTTGGCGTCAGCCACCAGAGCGGCCGCGGCGTTCAGCAGCACGATGTCGCGGACCGGTCCGGGCACGGCGGCGACCACGTCCCGCACCACCTGCGCGTTGTGCGTCGCGTCGCCGCCGACCAGGTCAGCCAGCTCGGCGCGCGGCAGGCCGAGGTCCGCCGGGTCGAGGTCGGCCCGCTGGACCCGTCCGTCGGCGTAGGCCCACAGGGTCGAGCAGGTGGTCGTGGTCAGCTCGTCGAGACCGTCGCCACCGTGCACGACCAGGCCCTGCTGACCGCGCGCGGCGAAGACGTCGGCCATCAGCGCCGCTATCTGCGGGTCGGCCACGCCGACCGCCTGAGCCCGGGGCTGAGCCGGGTTGGCCAGCGGGCCCAGCAGGTTGAACGTGGTGGCGATGCCCAGCTCCCGACGGGTGGGACCGGCGTGGCGGAGTGCCGGGTGGTACTGCGGCGCGAACAGGAAGCCGATGCCGACCTCGGTGACCACCTGCTGCTGCACCTGGGGGGGCAGGTCGAGAACCACCCCCAGCGCCTCCAGCACGTCGGCCGCGCCGCAGGCCGAGGATGCCGCACGGTTGCCGTGCTTGACCACGGTCGCACCGGCCGCTGCCGCCACGATGGCCGCCATCGTCGACACGTTCACCGTGTTCATCCGGTCGCCGCCGGACCCGACGACGTCGACCGCCGGTTCGGACACGGTGATCGGGGTGGCGAACTCCAGCATCACCTCGACCATCGCGGTCAGCTCGGTGACGGTCTCGCCCTTGCTCCGCAGCGCAGTGACGAACGCGGCCATCTGCGCCGAGGTCGCCTCTCCGGCGAGGATCTGCCGCATCGCCCAGCCGACGGTCTCGGCCGGCTGGTCCACCCGGCGTACGAGGTGGCCGAGCAGATCGGGCCAGGTCGTGGTCACCCGGTCACCCTAGTGCTGTCAACGTGCGCCCGAGCGTCCGATCAGTGGTCTCGCTGTTCGAGCATCGGAGGAGCGCCCGGTGGCGGACGGAGGAGCGATGAGCGAACACGCTCTTCGTTCGCGAAGAGTGACGACGACGCCAGCATCAGGGCGCGACGGGTGCGAGAACAGCACAAGATCAGACCCGAGCGCGCAGCAGATCGGCGACGACCCGGGGCAGCCGGAACGGGTCGATCGGGTGCGGCGCCACGCCGTCCGCCCGCGACCAGGTGGCCAGCCAGGCGTCGTCGAGGCGGCCGGTGAGCACCAGGATCGGCGGACAGCGCACGATCTCGTCCTTCAGCTGTCGGCACAGCCCCATGCCGCCCGGCACCGCCTCCCCGTCCAGGATCGCCAGGTCGATGCCGCCGTCGTCCATCGCGCTGAGCACCGCCGGCTGGGTGGCGACCTCGACCACCGTCACTGGTGGCAGGTCGCCGGCGACCCTGCGACCCAGGGCGAGCCGGACGTTCTCCCGGGTCAGCCGGTTCGAGGAGTAGAGCAGGATCGTCAGGACGTCGGGGACCTGAGCGCTCGGGGTCTCCACGAGATCTCGTCCCGAGCCGGATGCGGCGTCGCTGCTCATCGGTGTCACTCCTGGGTGGGGCTGGTGCGGGCCCGAGCGTATCCCCCGGGCGAGCGGTCGGGGGACTCGAGGGGAGTCGTCCTCCCCGGTTGGAACTGGGCCCGCCGGGCGGCCAGGTCCAGCCGGCGGTCCTCCCGTTTCGCCTCCCGCTGGCTGTGCCGGAACCACTGCACGAAGAGCGCTGCCAACATCAGCAGCACTGTCACGTCGCCACTGCCCCACATGATCGCGCCGGCCAGGTACTGGTCGTCCAGCGGGCTGGGCGGCCAGGTCCGTTCGAAGGCCAGGTACCAGTCCTCGGCGATCAGCCGCTCGGCGCCCATGATCGAGATGCCCAGGATCGCGTGGAACGGCAGCATCAGGAACATCACGAGCAGCCGCATCGGGTAGCCGATCCGGCCCGGCACGGGGTCCACGCCCACCAACGGCCACATCAGCAGCGCCCCGATGGCCACGAAGTGCAGGTGCAGCAAGGCGTGCCAGAACGCCGAGCGCAGCGTGACCTCGTACAGCGGGGAGTAGTAGAGGACGAACGGGGTGACGATGAACAGCGCCAGGGCCAGTGGCGCGAAAGTCAGCACCCGGGCCAGCCGGGTGTGCAGCAGGGCCAGCAGCGCCCGGCGCGGCCGGGCGGGCAGCGTACGTAGGGCCAGGGTGACCGGCGCACCGAGGGCCAGGAACAGCGGGGTCACCATGGTCAGGATCATGTGCTGCACGACGTGCACGCTGAACAGCACCGTGTCGTACGCGCCGAGTCCGCTCATCGTCGCCAGCAGCGCCGAGCCCAGCCCGCCGCCCAGGAACGCCACGCTGCGGCCGACCGGCCACCGGTCACCTCGGCGCCGCAGCGTTCGCAGTCCGGCGACGTAGAGCACACCCGGCACCGCGATGCCCAGCACCACCCACCAGTCGGTGCTCAGCTGGGTCAGCAGCCGTAACGCCGTCAACGGTGGCGGCTGGTCCTCGGGGGTCGCGTGCAGCGGCAGCAGCACGACCGCGGGCACCCGTAACACGGTCTCAGGATAGGTCCGCCGGACGCGGGCGGGATGATCATGTCCGCCGACCGTGCAGCATCGGCGATCCCAACGCTCGGGAAACAAAGTCGCGCCCGAGGATGACCGGTGCTGGGGTTGCCGCAATAATGACTCCGTGGCCCTTCACACCCATGCCGTCTCCGGTTCGATGACCAAGCCGGCTACAGCGCTGCACCCGCTTCCCCAGTCCCGGTTGCGGGGTCACGAGGGCCGCCCGGAACCGGTGGCCGTAGGCACGATCATCTGGCTGGCCTCAGAGCTGATGTTCTTCGCCGCCCTGTTCGCGGCCTACTTCACCATCCGCAACGTGACCAACGCCCAGGCGGCGCCCGGGACCGAGACCCTGTGGCAGAGTCAGGTCGCGCTGATCAACATCCCGTTCGCGGTGGCCAACACCTGCGTCCTGGTGGCCAGCTCCTTCACCTGCCAGATGGGGGTGTTCGCGGCCGAGCGCGGCCAGGTCCGCCGGAGCGGGGCGCTGTTCAACCTCCGGCATTGGGGCCTGCGCGAGTGGTACGTGCTCACCTTCATCATGGGTGCCTTCTTCATCGGCGGCCAGTCCTACGAGTACGCGGCACTGATCAGTGAGGGCCTGACCCTGTCCTCCAACGTGTACGGGTCGGTGTTCTACCTCGCCACCGGCTTCCACGGACTGCACGTCACCGGCGGCCTGATCGCCTTCCTGATCCTGCTGGGCCGCACGTACCTGGCCCGCACGTTCACCCACGAGCAGGCGGTCAGCGCGGTCGTCGTCTCGTACTACTGGCACTTCGTCGACGTGGTGTGGATCGCGCTGTTCGGCGTGATCTACCTGCTGCAGTAACGCGTGTCACAACGGGACTTCCGCATCCGTCTTCGCACATATAACTGAATAAAAGTCAGGCCCTCGCGTCGGACCCCCGGCGCGTTCCCCAGCCTCGAAGGGACCCACGTGCGACACCTGTCCGCCAGACGACGGCACCCGGCAGCCAAGGGCGTGCTGCTGGTCCTCGCCCTGTTCCTGATGGGCAGCCTGTACGCGGTCGTCGCGCCGTCGCCGAAGGTCGCGGCCGATACCGGCAACACCCAGCAGATCGAGCAGGGCCGGAAGCTGTTCGAGGTCGGCTGCGCCTCCTGCCACGGGCTGAACGGGGAGGGCCAGATCACCGAGACCATCCAGGGCCCGCCGCTGATCGGCGTCGGAGCCGCCGCGGTCGACTTCCAGGTGGAATCCGGTCGGATGCCGATGGCGCGTCCGGAGGAGCAGGCGCCGATCAAGAAGAACCTCTACACCGAGGAGGAGATTGCGGCGCTGGCGGCGTTCGTCGCCTCCCTCGGCCCGGGGCCGGGGATTCCCACCCCCGAGCAGTACTCCACCGAGGGCCTCACCGCCGAGGAGCTGGCCCGCGGTGGCGAGTTGTTCCGGACGAACTGCTCCGCCTGCCACAACTTCCGCGGGGCCGGTGGTGCGTTGCCGGACGGCCGGTACGCACCGTCGCTGGTGGGCGTCAGCAACGAGCACATCTACGAGGCCCTGATCACCGGCCCGCAGCAGATGCCGGTGTTCTCCGACCAGGTGCTGCCCTCCGAAGACAAGCGGGCCATCATCGGCTATCTCAACCAGCTCAACGGGCAAGCGGAAGAGGGCGGGCTCGACCTCGGTGGTATCGGGCCGGTGAGCGAGGGCCTGTGGGCCTGGATCCTCGGTATGGGCTCGTTGATGTTCTTTGCCGTCTGGATCGCGGCGAAGGGAGCCAAGGCGAAATGACGACCCAGAACGAGGTTCCGATCCCGGCCGAGCACGAGGGTGCCGAGCTGGCCACGAGGGACGACCCCCGCTACCCCGTGCCCGACCCGGGCCATGAGGAGCACCTGCCCCGGCTGACCGACGTCGATCCGAAGGCGGCCGACCGGGCGACGCGTCAGATCGCGATCTTCTTCGGCCTGGTCCCGCTGCTCGCGGTCGGCTTCGTCATCACCTACTTCGCCGTTCCGTCCAGCTGGTACATCGCCTTCGCGCCGTTCAACGCCAACGCCAAGAACCTGCTGCTGGGCGTGACCGTCGGCCTGGCCCTGCTGTTCATCGGCATCGGGTCCGTCCAGTGGGCGCGGCAGCTGATGGACGACCGCGAGATGGTCGAGCACCGGCACGGCGCGACCTCCAAGCCGGAAGACGTGGCCTGGATCACCAGCGAGCTGGACAAGGTGGTCGACGAATCCAAGCTCACCCGGCGAAAGGTCATCGGGCGAAGCCTGATCGGGGCGCTGGCCGCCCTCGGTCTGCCGCTGATCGTCAGCTTCGCCGATCTCGGGCCGTGGCCGACCCGCCGGGTCCGGCAGGAGACCATCGAGAGCACCATCTGGGCCGAAGGGATCCGGCTGGTCAACGACGTCACGTTCCAGCCGCTCAAGCCCGGCGACATCGAGATCGGTCAGCTGGTCAACGGCCAGCCGGAGAACCTCGAGGAGCTCCACGGCGTCGAGCACCAGCAGGCGAAGGCCAAGTCCTCCATCATCATCGTCCGGATGGACCCCAACACCATCAAGATCCCCGAGTCGCGCAGGGACTGGCAGGTCAACGGCATCCTGTGCTACTCCAAGATCTGCACCCACGTCGGCTGTCCGATCAGCCTGTGGGAGCAGCAGACGCACCACCTGCTCTGCCCCTGCCACCAGTCGACCTTCGACCTCGGTGACTCCGGCCTGGTGGTCTTCGGCCCGGCAGCGCGGGCGCTGCCGCAGCTACCCATCACGGTGGACGACGAGGGGTACCTCGTCGCTCGTCGTGACTTCGACGTCCCGGTCGGCCCGAGCTACTTTGAACGGGACTCTCGCAGAGATTTCACAGAAGGCAGTAACTGATGGCTCAGCCCGCCGCCACCGTGTCCAGCGGTTCCACGGTCCAGCCCCAGACGCCCAAGAAGCCGATGGGGCCGGTGTTCAAGCTCGCCTCGGGACCAGCCAGATGGGCGGACGAGCGCGTCGGGCTGGCCAGCCTGAGCCGGCCGTTCCTGCGCAAGGTCTTCCCCGACCACTGGTCGTTCCTGCTCGGTGAGATCGCGCTCTACTCCTTCATCATCCTGCTGATCACGGGCGTGTTCCTGACCATCTGGTTCAAGCCCTCGATGGCTGAGATCGAGTACGAGGGGACCTACCAGCTGCTCCGCGGCCTGCCGATGTCGGAGGCGTACGCCTCGACGCTCGCGCTGTCGTTCGACATCCGCGGCGGCCTGCTGGTGCGACAGATGCACCACTGGGCGGCGATGCTGTTCGTGGCCGCCATGCTGACCCACAGCCTCCGGATCTTCTTCACCGGGGCGTTCCGCAAGCCGCGGGAGATCAACTGGGTGATCGGGGTCACCCTGCTGGGCCTCGGCCTGGTCGAGGGCTTCGCGGGCTACTCGCTGCCGGACGACCTGCTCTCCGGCACCGGGCTGCGGTTCGTGGACGGCCTGATCCGGTCCATCCCACTGATCGGCACCTGGGCGGAGTTCTTCGTCTTCGCCGGCGAGTTCCCCGGTGACCTGATCATCCCGCGGCTCTACATGGTGCACATCCTGCTGATCCCCGGCATCCTGCTGGCACTGATCGCTGCGCACCTGGCCCTGGTGGTCTACCACAAGCACAGCCAGTTCCCCGGCCCGGGACGGACCGAGGAGAACGTGGTCGGCTACCCGGTGTTCCCGGTCTATGCGGCCAAGGCCGGCGGCTTCTTCTTCATCGTGTTCGGCGTGATCACCCTGATGGGTGGCCTGCTGCAGATCAACCCGGTGTGGGTGTTCGGGCCCTACAACCCGGCCCAGGTGACGGCGGGCGCCCAGCCCGACTGGTACATGGGCTTCGTCGAGGGCGCGATCCGGATCATGCCGGGCTGGGAGTGGCACCTGGGTGGCACCACCTGGTCCTGGAATGTGGTCATCCCGGGCCTGGGGCTGATGACCCTCCTGTTCGGCCTGATGGCGATCTACCCCTGGGTCGAGCAGTGGGTGACCGGGGACAAGTCCGAGCACCACATCCTGGACCGGCCGCGGAATGCTCCGACCCGGACGGCGTTCGGCGTCGCCGCCATGACCTGCTACGGGATGTTCTGGATCGGCGGCGGCAACGACATCGTGGCCACCACCTTCGGGCTCTCCCTGAACGCAGTGACCTACTTCCTGCGGGTCGCGGTGTTCGTCGCCCCGGTGCTCGCCTTCATGCTCACCAAGCGGATCTGCATCGGCCTTCAGCGCTCCGACGCGGAGCGGCTGCTGCACGGGGCCGAGACCGGCATCATCGTGCGCGATCCGTCCGGTGGGTACTCCGAGCGGCACCGGCCGATCTCGGCTGGCGAGGCGTACACCCTCACCCAGCACAAGGAGTACGCGGCTCTCGCCCCGGTCACGGAGACCGACGGCATGTCGGCCAAGGAGATCAAGGCCGAGCAGCGTCGCCGGGCGGCGGGCCGGTTCTACTTCATCAACGACCTGCGCAAGCCGACGCGGGCGGAGCTGGAGGAAGCCGCGCACCATCACGGCAACGGCCATGGCGACGGCAACGGCCACGCGGTTGAGGGCGATGGCAACGGCCACCACTCCATCACCGCCGGAACCCAGCAGAACGTGAGCAGCCAGAGCCACTAGCCGCTCGGACAGCGTCGACGCCCCGGCCCTCCTCCGTGGAGGGTCGGGGCGTCGTGCACTGTGCTCGACGAGCGGCGCTCAGCACGGCGCGGCCCGGCTACGGGGTGAACACCTGGGTGATCTGCGTCACCCGGCCCTCGGAGACAGCGATCCGGTAATGAGGCCAGATCTCGTCCTCGATGGCCTGCACCAGGGCGGTCAGCGACGCGTTGCTCGGCTGGAGGTCGTCGTTCAGCAGTCGGACCCGAGTGTCCTCGGTCAGCGCCGCCGCCTTCCGGCCGCCGGCCTCCTCGTAGTAGTACTCGGTGCACCAGGCGCCCTCGGGTTCGATGTCCTTCTCCTGGCACCGGGCCTGCGCGTTGCTGCCG
>DASQVF010000325.1:0-3401 GCA_035640915.1 Propionibacteriaceae bacterium | reverse complement strand
TGGCCGAGCACCGCCCGGCGTACGAGCAGCTGGACGCGCAGTGCGCGGACCTCACCGTGGCGGAACAGGAGCTGGCGGCGGTCGAGGACGACTAGGTCACGCCTCCACCCCCAGCACAGCGGCCACGTCGGTGATCCGGATGAGCGGCGCGTACAGGGCCATGGCGTCCAGGGCCCGTTGGTGGTCGGCCTCGCTGACCCCCGCGCAGGCGTCGGCGACTACCAGGACCTGCCGGCCTGCGTCGGCGGCGGCCAGGGCGGTGGACAGCACACAGCAGTCGGTGGAGACGCCGGTCAGGACCAGGGGCGCGTCCGGCCCGACGACCGCCGCCAGGTCCGGGCCCCACTTGCCGAAGGTCGTCCCGCTGACCACCGGCCCGTCCCGTCCGGCGAACGGCGGCACCAGCTCGTACAGCGGGTCGGTGGGTGGGACCAGGGCGAACGGCCAGTCCGCGTAGTAGTCGGTCCAGGCGCCGGTCGGACGCTCCGGCGCGACGAACCGGGTGCAGACCACCCGCTCCGCGAACGCCGGGAGCAGTGTGGCGGTGGCGGTGGCGGCTCGGTCGAACTCCGGCGTACGCCAGGCGCTGCCGGGATCGGCGAAGATCACCTGTAGGTCGATGGCGACCAGCCAGGGCTGTTTCTGATCCCGGGGGGACACCCCCCGAACCCCCCGTGGGAGGTTCACGCGGGGACCGACTCCTGGGCGCGGATGGCGGAGCGGGAGAGCACCAGCGTGCCGAGGAATCCCACCAGCAGCGACACCAGCACACCCAGGTTCGCGTACGCCCACTCGCCCTCGCGTCCGCCCAGTGGTCCGAGGAGGTAGCCCTGCCAAGCCAGCCAGGGGGCGTAGGTGTTGGTGACCAGGCCCCAGCCGAGGAAGGTGCCCACCACGACCAGGGCGACGGCGGTCCAGCGCACGCTGCCGTAGCGACCGCGCGGGTCGTACAGGTCGGCCTCGGCGTAGTGTCGCCGGCGCAGGGCCACCTCGGCGACGAAGATGCCGCACCAGGCGGCGATCGGCACACCCAGGGTGATCAGGAAGCCCTGGAACGGACCGAGGAAGTCAGCGGCGAAGAAGACGACGTAGACGGCGCCGAGGATCATCAGGACGCCGTCGATCCCGGCCGCGACGTAACGCGGAACCCGGAGTCCGGCGCTGAGCAGTGCCAGTCCCGAGGAGTAGATGTCCAGCACCGCGCCGCCGACCAGGCCGAGCACCGCCACCAGGGCGAACGGGATCAGGAACCAGATTGGCAGCACCGTGGTGAGGGCGCCGATCGGGTCGGCGGCGATGCCCTCGCTCAGCTCCGCGGAGGAGCCGGCGAGGAGCAGCCCGAACACGACCAGCAGTACCGGTGCCAGGGCGCTGCCGAGGGTCGTCCAGCCCACCACGCCACGGCTGCTCGCGGTGCGCGGCAGGTAGCGGGAGTAGTCCGCCGCCGCGTTGACCCAGCCGAGCCCGAAGCCGGTCATCATGAACACCAGCCCGCCGATCACGGCCGGGACGCTGCCGGCGGGCAGCGCCGCCACGGCCGCCAGGTCGACCTGGTCGAGGACGAGGATGATGTAGACGATCGTGAGCGCGCCGGTGACGATCGTGATCACGGTCTGCAGTCGCATGATCAGGGAGAAGCCCACCACGCCCGCCAGCACGATCAGTCCGGCGATGATGATCAGGGCGACCAGCCTGGTGCCGACCCCGCCGCCGAGCCCCAGCTGGGTGAGCACCGTGGCGGTGGCCAGCACGGCCAGGGAGGCCAGCACGGTCTCCCAGCCCAAGGTGAGCAGCCAGGACAACGCCGACGGGAGCCGGTTGCCGTTCACCCCGAACGCAGCCCGGCTGAGCACCATGGTCGGCGCCGACCCACGCTTGCCGGCCAACGACACCACCCCGACGAGCAGGAAGGAGACCACGATGCCGATCAGGCCGACCGTGACAGCCTGCGCGAAGGAGATCCCGAAGCCGAGGAGAAAGGCGCCGTAGCTGATCCCGAACACGCTGACGTTGGCGGCGAACCACGGCCAGAACAGGTCGCGCGGCCGGCCGCGGCGCTCGGACTCGGCGATGGTGTTGAGGCCGTTGAGCTCCACGCCCAGCCCGCGCGCGGCCCCGGTTGCGGCGTCGGGAGTGTCAGTGGTCGCCATGGCGGCATCGTAGAACCCAGGGCTGACCTTTGGGCGTGTCATTCAGCCGAAAGACGCGCCACGCCCGCGGGGGGTTCAAGGGGGTCGTCACGCCCCGGCCGGATCGCAGCGACGATTCGCGACGGCCTGCGTGGCGCTGGTAGATTGAGTACGCCGTAGAGCGGCCGCGGACCACCAAGAGCTCCTACTCACACCGCGTGAAGCACCCCGGACGGGGTGCCGGGAGCGCCGCGCAGCGGGAAACCGAAGGGAGAACAGTGTCGATCGACGCTGCCGAGAAGAAGAAGGTCATCGCAGAGTACGCCACCACCAAGGGCGACACGGGGTCTCCCGAGGTCCAGGTGGCCATCCTGACCAAGCGGATCGCCCACCTGACCGAGCACCTCAAGGAGCACAAGCACGACCACCACAGCCGTCGTGGCCTGATGCTCCTGGTGGGTCAGCGCCGGCGCCTGCTCAACTACGTGGCCAAGACCGACATCGAGCGCTACCGCTCGCTGATCGAGCGGCTGGGCCTGCGGCGCTGAGCCGCGACCAGGCCCGCACGACCCACAACTGAACACACATCGACCAAGACCGGTCGCATCCCACACACGCGCTGCTCGGGAGATTCGGTCCTCGGTAGTGGTTTTCGGGAGGGACCCGGCTAGGCCGGGGGACCCGACCCGCGGACCTCGATCGAAGACCGACCTCGAGTCAGGTCGGGCGAGTGTCTGGTGTGCGGATGTGATCGATAGATCCCGTGCGGGACGGCCGGGTGGCCGCCGCACACCAGAAAGGACTCCCGTGGAGGGACCAGACCTGCAGTACACCGAAGCCGTCATTGACAACGGTGCCCTGGGGCGCCATGTTGTTCGCTTCGAGACGGGCCTGCTGGCCCGTCAGGCCGCCGGATCGGCGACCGTCTACCTGGACGAGGACACCATGGTGCTCTCGGCCACGACCGCGCAGAGCAAGCCGCGCGACGCCATCGACTTCTTCCCGCTGACCGTCGACGTCGAGGAGCGGATGTACGCCGTCGGGCGGATTCCCGGCTCGTTCTTCCGTCGTGAGGGCCGCCCGTCCGAGGGCGCGATCCTCACCTGCCGGCTGATCGACCGGCCGCTGCGTCCCTGCTTCGTCAAGGGCCTGCGCAACGAGGTCCAGGTCGTCGTCACCGTGATGGCGCTGAACCCGGACAAGCTCTACGACGTGGTGGCGATCAACGCCGCGTCGCTGTCCACCCAGCTGGCCGGGCTGCCGTTCACCGGC
>DASQVF010000324.1:0-4037 GCA_035640915.1 Propionibacteriaceae bacterium | reverse complement strand
TGGGCGCGCGCCCGTGTGTTGTTGGCGCGCCGCGGGGGTTCAAGGGGGTCGCCCCCCTTGCTCGCTCCTGGGGTGGGCGCGCGCCCGTGTGTTGTTGGCGCGCCGCGGGGGTTCAAGGGGGTCGCCCCCCTTGCTGTGAATGTGTCGGTGGGTGCTTCTAGCGTTTCCGGCATGAACACACCAAGGATCGACGCCATCGGGATCGTCTCCACTGACCTGGACCGCACGGTGGCCTTCTACCGTGCCCTGGGGTGCCAGGTGCCCGATCCGACCGCCGAGGCGGGCGGTCATATCGACATCCCGCTCGGCGAGTTCCGCCTGATGATCGACACGACGGAGGTCATCCGCTCCTTCACCTCCGGCGAGGAGAACCCGGCCCGGGGGCAGGTCAGCCTGGCCGCCCGGTGCGCCAGCCCTGCTGAGGTCGACCAGCGGCACGCCGAGCTGAGCGCGCTGGGGCAGGGGTCGGTCCTCGAGCCGTTCGACGCCTACTGGGGCCAGCGGTACGCGACCGTCCTGGACCCCGACGGGGTGCAGGTCGACCTGTATGCCGCGCTGGCGGCGCAACCGTGACCCAGCCCAGGAGCGCCCCTTGGCCGGTGTCGGAGGACCAATCCTGAGAGACAGCCCGACAACACCGCGTGGTCAAGTGGTCATTGGGGCCCGGTGGCCGGTAGAGTCTGGCCGGTGCGAGTCGCGGTCGGGGGAATGACCACCGGCTCCACCTTCGATCCGGTCTCACTGCAGCGGCGGATCCTGGAGGTCATACCGGGTCTGCTGCTCCTGGCCCCCGTCGGCGTGGTCCTCGGCCTGATTCTCAACTCCCCGACGCTGATGTTCGTGATCGGCGGCGGCTACGTCATGTACTGGGCGCTGCGCTCGCTCGAGATGGGCATCCGTCAGGTCGTCGAGCTGGGCACCCTCCGCCGCTACGAGCAGATCGACTGGTCCGCCCGGCTGTCCCGGCTCACCGACCCCTACCCGCAGCTGCACGCCCTGGCCGACAAGTCCCGGCTCACCACCGACGAGGCCGAGGAGCTGGCGGCGCTGGGTACCTGGGTGCACAGCGGGTCGGAGGTCCCGGCTCCGGCCGAGCTCTACCACCTGGTGGTGATCCCGGTCGCCAACGAGGGTCCGGAGATCCTGCACGGAACGCTCGACGCACTGAAGGCGGCCGAGTACCCGGCTGAGCGGCTCCTGGTCTGCCTGACCTTCGAGGCGCGTTCCGGACGCTGGACCGAGGACCGGATCGCCGCCCTGACTGAGGCGTACCGCGACGAGTTCGGGATGATGCTCACCACCCGGCACCCGGATGGTCTGGCCGGGGAGACCCAGGTCAAGGGCGCCAACGTGACCTGGGGCGCCCGGGTCGCGGTGGCCGAGATCCGCCAGCGCGGACTGCGCGACTCTCAGGTCGTGGTGTCGGCGCTGGACAGCGACACCCAGGTCAGCCGGCACTACTTCGCGGTCCTCAGCTACACCTACCTCACGGATCCGAACCGGGACGTGAACGGCTACCAACCGGTGCTGCTGTTTCACAACAACGTCTGGGAGGTGCCCGCGGTCTCTCGGCTGGTCGGCTACCTCGCCAGCATGTGGACCCTCGTCGACTCGACCCAGCCGCGCCGGATGCAGCTGTTCTCCTCCCACGCCATCGGGCTGCCGGCCCTGCTCGGGGTCGACTACTGGGCGAAGAATGTGGTCCCCGACGACTCCCGGCAGCACTGGCGGCTCTTCTTCCGTTCCCGCGGCCAGTCCCGGACCGTGCCGCTGCACGTCTCCGTCTCGCTCGACGCGGTCCAGGGCAAGAACCTGCTCGCCACGATGTCCAGCCAGTACCGACAGATCCGGCGCTGGACCTACGGCATCGACGACTTCCCCTACCTGGTGGAGCAGGGCCTGCGTCGCACCGACATGCCGCTGGCGCAGCGGACCCACCGAGCCCTTCGCAGCCTGGTGCAGTTCCACCTCTGGGCGACGGTTCCCCTGCTGATGTTGATCAGCCGCCCGCTGCTGGCCTGGCTGACGCCGAACGCGACCGCGCCGGGTGTCCAGCTGGCAGCGGACATGCTGCTGCTCAGTGGGGCGCTGACGCCGATCAGCCTGGCGTTGTTCATGCTGGTGGCGCTGGTACTGCTACCGGAGCGGCCGCCGCATCGCCGTCCGACCGCCTGGGTCGCCAGGATCGCGGAGTGGCTGCTGTTGCCCATCGTGATTCCGGTGTTCCTGAGCCTTCCGGCCATCGACGCCCAGGTCCGGCTGATGACCGGGCGTTACCTCGGCTTCCGAGTCACGCCGAAATGGCGGCTGCGACTGGCGCGGAGCTCGGCTGACATCCTCGATGCGGCACACTGATCGCCCTTCGGTGGTCTACGGGGGTCGTCCCCCGTCGATGAGAACAGTCGACGACGAGGAGCGACGAGCCCGGCTGGCCGCCCGCCATCTGCTGCTGCCCGGCACCCGCATCGACGATGTCCCGGCGATCGCGGACGCGCTCGTCGCGCTGCACTCCACCGATCCGCCGACGGTGTACCTGTCCGCGATGGTCCGGATGGCGCACCCCTCCATCGCCGCGGTGGAGCAGGCCCTCTACGTCGATCGTCGCCTGATCCGGCACCACGCGATGCGCCGTACCCTGTGGGTCGCCACCCCGGCCGTCGCCCGTCGGATGCACGCCACCGCGACACTCGCCCTGCTCGAGCCGGAGCGGCGGCGAACCCGACAGATGCTCGCCGCGAACGGCGTGGCCGATCCCGAGACCTGGCTGGCGGAGGCCGAGCGCCTGGTGCTGGCCGACCTGCGCGAGCACGGACCCAGCACGGCCCGCGCCGTCGGCCAGAGACTGACGGCACTGCGGCACCCGCTGGCGTTGAACCCGGGCAAGGCGTACGCCGGAACCCAAGGCGCGCACACGCGGGTGCTGACCATTCTCGGCTTCGCCGGGAAGATCGTGCGAACCCGGCCCAGCAGCTGGATCAACGGGGCGTACGCGTACGCGGCCACCGAGGACTGGCTGTCCTGCGGGCTCGACGGTGAGGATCCCCGCGTGGCGGCCGCCGAGCTGGCCAGGCACTGGTTGCGCCGCTTCGGGCCGGGCACCACGACCGACCTGGCGTGGTGGATGGGCTGGCCCTTGCGAACCACCCGACAGGCGCTCGCCGACTGCGGCGCCGTCGAGGTCGAGCTCGGCGTGGGACCCGGCTGGGTCTCGCCGGACGATGAGCCGGCGGCGGCCGTCGAGCCGTGGGTGGCGGTGCTGCCCGGTCTCGACCCGACCACCATGGGCTGGAAGCAGCGCGACTGGTACCTGCCCGCCGCCGCGGTCGAGGCCTTCGACAGCGTCGGCAACGGTGGACCGACCCTGTGGGTGGACGGCCGGATCGTCGGCGCCTGGGCGCAGACCCGCGACGGAGAGATCCACACGCACTACTTCGAGCCGGTACCGGCCGCCCGCCGGCGCCAGATCGACGAGCGGGTCGCCGAGATCAAGGCGATGATCGGTGACACCCGTTTCACTGTCCGGTTCCCGGGCGACGTCCATGCCCGCATCCTCGGCTGAACCACCGGCCCGCGCCGTCCGGCTGCAGCCGCTGACCCGGCACCGGGTGGCCGCGCTGGGCGCTGAGGGGGCCGCCTGGACGGCCGGCCTGCCAGAGGTGCTGGACGCGCTGGAGCGCGACTGGGGGATCAGCGTCGGCCGGGGACTGCCCGGTGGCAGCGCCTCTTTCGTGGCCCGGGTCCGCCGGGCGGACGGGAGCCTCGCGGTAGTCAAGGTGGCGGTCACCAGCGACGGCTGGCCGGAGCAGGTGGCCACGCTACAGCGGGCGGCGGGCCGCGGCTACGTGCGACTGCTTCGTTCCGACCCTCAGCGCCGGGCCGTGCTGCTGGAGGACCTGGGTGCCTCGCTGGCCAGCCGCACAGGCTCCGTGCCCGACCAGCTGCGCTGCCTGGCCGACACCTTGGCCATCGCCTGGCAGGACCCCGGCGGGACCCGCCCGGAGCCGGGACAGGACAAGGCGTCACAGCTGGCCGAGCTG
>DASQVF010000323.1:0-3817 GCA_035640915.1 Propionibacteriaceae bacterium | reverse complement strand
GACCGCCCAGGCGACGTCGGCCACCGACGCCCCGATCTCCACGAAGTCGCCCATCACGATGCCGAGCACGTCTCCCGGGCGGCACGGTCCGGCCATGGTCATCGCTGCGCCCTCGGCGACGGTCACCCCGCCGTGCCGGGCATGGCCGGCTGCGTTGCTCATCGCCACCACGACCGACTCGAAGTCGGCCGACGGCTCGTGCACCGCCATGGCGGCCAGGCCCTGCACCTGTGCGACGGTGGGGATCACCGTCACCCGGCGGTCCGGCCGGCGGAGCGCCGCCGCCAGCTCAGCGGCGCGCTCGAGGGTGCCGGGGTCGTTGGGCAGGATGATCAGATCGCCGCACGCATGCTCGGCGGCGGCGGTCAGCCCGACCAGGGCGTGCTCCCGGTCGGTCGCCGGCACCGGCCTCCCGCCCATGTCGGTGACCGCCGTGGCCAGGCCAGGTCCGGCGACCACGGACAGCACGGTCCGCTCGGCGGCCTCCGCGGCCGGCTGCGGGGGCAGTGCGGTGACCCGGATGTGGCTGAGCCGGCCGCGTCCGAGCGCCGCCTCGATGGCCGCGCCTGCCTCGGCCAGGTGCACGTGGACCTGCGCCACCGTCGAGTCCCCCACTAGCACGACGCTATGGCCGAGGGCCGACAGCTCCGCCGACAGCGCAGCCCGGGCCGGCGCGGCCGCCCCGTGCAGGGCGTACATGACCTCGTACTCCGACGGCGGCCGATCGCCACCGGCGGGTGGGCCGATCGGAGCCGGCGACCCGGCCAACGGCTCGGCCGGGGCTCCGCCCAGCACCTCGACCAGCGCGTCGAGCAGCAGCAGGTACGCCTGGCCGCCGGCGTCCGGAACGCCGGCGGCGGCCAGCACGGCAAGCTGGGACGGCGTACGCGCCAAGGCGTCCCGGGCCGCGCGCTGGGCCGCCTCGGCCACCGTCCGGTCCGCCTCCGGGAACGCGGTCCGCGCGGCCTCGGCGGCGTCCGCCGCCGCGTCGGCGACCGTGATGATGGTGCCCTCCACCGGCCGGGCCACCGCTCGACGGGCCGCCGTCGCCGCCACGCGCAACAGGTCGGCGACCTGAACCCCGGGTGGGGCCTGCGGCTGATCGGCCAGCCGGCGGGCGATGCTGGTCATCATCTCAGCGACGATGGCGCCGGAGTTGCCGTGCGCGGCCAGGATGGCCCCCTGTACGAGGCCGTCCACCCGGTCCGGGCCGGTTCGGACGACCGCGGCGACGATGCCGTCCATGGTCAGCCGGACATTAGTCCCGGTGTCGGAGTCCGGCACCGGGTAGACGTTCATCGCGTCGAGCGCCGCGGCGGAGTCGGCGACGACGACGGCGGCGCGGTGCAGCCAGGCGTCGAACGTCGCCCACAGCGTCGTCGCCCGCTGTTCGACCGAGCCCGGCACGGGGCCACCCTATCCACCGGGGGTCGTCGCTCCGGCGCGAATTCGACCCCTGCTGGTGCCCTCGGGTACGCTGGTGCGGTTGCCCGGACGGGCACGACCAACTTCGGACAGGTAAGTGGGAGCGAACTCCAGTGGCTGCGGTATGTGACGTGTGCGGCAAGGGGCCGGGCTTCGGCCACAACGTGCCCTGGTCGAAGAAGAAGACCAACCGTCGCTGGAACCCCAACATCCAGCGGGTGAACGCCTCGGTGTCGGGCCACCACAAGCGGCTGAACGTCTGCACCTCCTGCATCAAGGCCGGCAAGGCCAGCCGCTGATCCCGCCCCGCGCGACCAGCAGATAGCAGCGGCGGCCCAGACGCAGGTATCGCGGACCCTCGGCCGCGCCACCCACCGGGCTCAGGTCTGGATCACCACCGGGATGATCATCGGCCGGCGGCGGTGGGTATCGCTGACCCACTTGCCGACCCGGCGACGGATCGCCTGTTGCAGCCGGTAGGTGTCGTCCACGCCCTCGGCCAGCGCCTCCTCGAGCGCGGCGACGATCAACGGCCGTACTCCGTCGAAGACGGAGTCGTCCTCGACGAACCCGCGGGCATGGATGTCCGGACCGGAGACGATCTTGGACGCGTGGGTGTTGACCACCGTGACCACCGAGATGAACCCCTCCTCACCGAGGATCCGGCGGTCGGTCAGCGAGGTCTCGGAGACGTCCCCGACGGTGCTGCCGTCGACGAAGATGTAGCCGGCGTCGACCTTGCCGACCAGGCGGGCGCGACCACCGGCCAGGTCGACCACGGCACCGTCCTCGGCGACGATCGTCCGGTCGCGTGGCACCCCGGTCGCGACGGCCAGGTCGCCGTTGGCCATCAGGTGCCGCACCTCGCCGTGCACCGGCATCACGTTGCGCGGACGGATCAGGTTGTAGCAGTAGAGCAGCTCGCCGGCCGCCGCATGGCCGGAGACGTGCACCAGCGCGTTGCCTTTGTGCACGACGTGCGCGCCCAGCCGGGTCAGCCCGTTGATCACCCGGTAGACCGCGCTCTCGTTGCCCGGGATCAGGGAGCTGGCCAGCACCACGGTGTCACCCCGGGTCAGCGTGATGACGGGATGCTCCCGGTTGGCCATCCGGGACAGCGCCGACAGTGGCTCGCCCTGTGACCCGGTGGAGATGACGACCACCTCCTCGGGCCGGTAGTTCTCGATGTCGCGGAGCTCGATCAGGGTGTTGCCGGGCACCCGGAGGTAGCCGAGGTCGCGGGCCACGCCCATGTTGCGCAGCATGGACCGGCCGACATAGACCACCTTGCGCCCGTGGGCCACCGCGGCGTCGAGCACCTGCTGCACCCGGTGCACGTGCGACGCGAAGCAGGCCACGATCACCCGCTGCCGGCTGGCGGCGAGGACACGCTCGAGAACCGGCGAGATGTCCCGCTCCGGGGTCACGAAGCCCGGCACCTCGGCGTTGGTGGAGTCGATCATCAGCAGGTCGACGCCCTCGGTGCCGATCCGGGCGAAGGCCCGCAGGTCGGTGAGGCGGCCGTCCAAGGGCAGCTGGTCGGCCTTGAAGTCGCCGGTGTGCAGGATGGTGCCGGCCGGCGTACGCACCGCGAGCGCCAGCGCGTCGGGGATCGAGTGGTTGACGGCGATGAACTCGAGGTCGAAGGCGCCGACGGTGATCCGATCGCCGTCCGCGACCACCCGCTGTTCGGTGTTGCGCAGGCGGTGCTCACGGAACTTCTCGCTCAGCAGCGCGAGGGTCAGCCTGGAGCCCACCAGCGGGATGTCCGGCCGCTGCCGCAGCAGGTAGGGCACCGCGCCGATGTGGTCCTCGTGGCCGTGGGTCAGCACCAGCGCGACCACGTCGTCCAGCCGGTCGGTGATGGCGTCGAACCCCGGCAGGATCAGGTCGACACCGGGATGGTCGTCCGGAAAGAGCACTCCGCAGTCGATCAGCAGCAGCTGGCCGGAGTACTCCAGCACCGCCATGTTCCGCCCGACGTCGCCCAGGCCGCCCAGCGGGACGATCCGCACCGTGTCGGGCGCCAGCAGGGGCGGGCTCTGCAGACTACTCGCGGCCACGGGAGGCAAGGCTACACAAGCGGGATCCACCGGCTCCGGGGAAGAACTCGCGGGCCGGTCATGCCGGCCCGGGCGGCGACCTGCGGCACCCCACGATCACCGGACTACGATCGGCGCGTGCCGGAAGCCCTCGCCGACTCGGTCCGCCTAGCCTGGCCCGGCGAGGCGGCCGGCATCGCGGCGGTGCAGCGCCGCGGCTGGGCGGCCCAGCTCCCGCCCGGGCTGGCCGACCCCATGCTCGGGTCGGTGTCGGCGGAGGAGATGACCGAGGCGTGGCACCGGGCCATCACCCGGCCGCCGCAGGCCAGCTACCGGGTGCTGGTGGCGGT
>DASQVF010000322.1:0-3927 GCA_035640915.1 Propionibacteriaceae bacterium | reverse complement strand
CAGGTGTTGGCCACGCTGGACCGGGTCCACTCGCCCGGTCGGGTGGCGCAGGTAGTGGCCGACGCCCGCGCCGCCGGGTTCGACCAGGTCAGCCTGGACCTGATCTACGGCACGCCGGGAGAGAGCGGCGCGGACTGGATGACCAGCCTGGATGCCGCCCTGGCCGCCCACCCGAACCACGTCAGCGCGTACGCGCTGATCGTCGAGCCCGGCACCCGGCTGGCGGCCCGGGTCCGTCGCGGTGAGCTGCCGATGCCGGACGAGGACGACCTGGCCGACAAGTACCTGGCCGCCGAGGCCCGGCTGACCGCCGCCGGCTTCACCGCGTACGAGGTGAGCAACTGGGCCGTTGGCCCGGGCGCGCGCTGCCGGCACAACCTGGCCTACTGGCGCGGGGACCACTGGTGGGGGGTGGGACCCGGCGCCCACAGCCACGTCGGCGGGGTGCGCTGGTGGAACGTCAAGCACCCGAGCGCGTACGCGGAACGGCTGGCGTCCGGCCGCAGCCCGGCGTACGCGCGGGAGGTTCTTACCGACGAGGAGCGGCGGATCGAGCGAGTGCTGCTCGAGCTACGACTGGCCGAGGGCCTGGACCTGGAGGCGCTCACGGCGACCGAGGCGCGGCGGGTGCCGGATCTGGTCGGGCGCGGCCTCGCCGCGTCCGGGGACGGGCGACTGACCCTGACCTTGCCTGGCCGGCTGCTGGCCGACGGCGTGGTGCGCGACCTGCTGGACTAGATGTGGTCCTGGGTGACGAAGTCGAACAGCTGCTCGACCGTGGTCAGCAGCGGCCGCTCCAGGTCGTCCCAGGACTCCACGCGGCCGAGGATCACCTGCCAGGCGTTCGCGATGTCGGTCTGGTCGCGGTGCGGCCAGCCGAGGGCCGCGCAGATGCCGTGCTTCCAGTCGGTGCCCCGGGGGACGTGCGGCCAGGCGGTCAGGCCCAGCCGGCTCGGCTTGACGGCCTGCCAGATGTCGACGAACGGATGGCCGAGCACGGCCACGTACTCCCCGCCCGACCCGCGCCGCACCTCGTCGGCGATCCGCGACTCCTTGCTCCCCGGTACCAGGTGGTCCACCAGCACGCCGAGCCGACGCCCGCGTTCCGGAGCGAAGTCCGAGACCACCGCGGGTAGGTCGTCGATGCCGCCCAGGTACTCGACCACCACCCCGACGTGCCGCAGGTCGTCGCCCCAGATCTTCTCGATCAGCTCGGCGTCGTGCCGGCCCTCGACGTAGACCCGGCTGCCCAGGGCGGTCTTGGCCCGCTCGGCCGGTCCGCGCACCGAGCCGGACGCCGTCCGGGTGGGTGCGGCCGGGCGCAGGGGTGCTGGAGCCTTGAGGACGACCGGGCGTCCCTCGTAGAGCATCCCGGCGCCGAGCGGAAAGCTGCGGCGCTTGCCATGCCGGTCCTCGAGAACGACCACGTCCCGCTCCCAGAGCACCACCGCGCCACAGAAGCCGGTCGTCGCGTCCTCGAGCACCTGCCCGGTTGCCAGGGCCAGGTCGGTACTGGCCGGGCGGCCGGACCGCTGCCACCCGCGGGCCAGGACATCGGTCCGGTAGCGGTCGGCCGTCATGTTGGCAGCGTAGGGGACCGGGACCGACCGGCCCGGTATCCCGCGCCGAGTCGCGGCGGTGCAAGGCTGGACCCGTGGCGACCCTGCCGATGTTCCCGCTCGGCTCGGTGCTGTTCCCGCACATGCCGCTGCGGCTGCGCGTCTTCGAGGAGCGCTACCTGATCATGCTGGCCGAGCTGTTCAAGACCGACTCGGCGCGGTTCGGGGTGGTGCTGATCGAGCGGGGCCGCGAGGTGGGCGGCGGCGAGCAGCGGTTCGACATCGGCACGGTGGCCGAGATCACCCATCTCGGCGCCCAGGAGGGCTTCGTCGGGCTGGTGGCCCGTGGCGGGCGGCG
Source organism: Propionibacteriaceae bacterium (assembly GCA_035640915.1). Lineage (GTDB taxonomy): Bacteria > Actinomycetota > Actinomycetes > Propionibacteriales > Propionibacteriaceae > Microlunatus. Next base: position 2,010 of record DASQVF010000322.1, on the reverse strand, counting down.
GTTCGTGGTCGAGCGGTGGCTGGCCGACGCGCCGCACCCGTGGGCGGAGGTCAGCGAGCTGCCCGATCTGGTGTGGAGCGCCGACCTGACGGAACTGCACGCCGACACCGAGCGCCGGGTGCGCCGCGCCTTGGCGCTGGCCAGCGAGTTCGCCGAGAATGTCTGGCCGGCCGACATCGAGCTGTCCGACGACCCGGTGGCCGCGGCCTGGCAGCTCGCCGCGATCGCCCCGCTGGGTGCGCTGGACCAGATCCAGCTGCTGCGCGCCGTCAGCCTGGAGCGGCTGCTCCGCCGGATCGGCGAGCTGACGACTGAGGCGGCGGTGGCGTTCGAGTCGCCGTGGCCCGCCGACGAGGACTCCTCCGACTAGCGGCGGGCGGGCCCCGAGCTCGACCGGGCCACCAGCCGGATCGGCAGCATCACCTGGCGCGGGGTGGACTCGGGGTCGATGAGCAGCCGGCCGATCAGCTGTCCCCGGCGCCGGATCGGCTGCTGCACGGTGGTCAGGTTCGCCTCCCGGGCCGCCACGATGTCGTCGAACCCGCACACCGACACATCGCTGGGCACGGCGAGCCCGCGCTCGGCGAACACCGACAGCGCGCCGAGCGCGATCACGTCGCTCAGCCCCACCACAGCGGTAGGCAGCGGACCCGACTCCACCAGGTGGCTGGCCGCGCTCGCGCCGGAGGCGGGGGAGTTGTGCCCCCCGGACAGCAGGCTGAGCCGGCCGGGGACGGTCTCGGCCAGGCCGCGCAGCCGCGCCGCGTAGTCGTAGGCCGTCACCTGCTGGGCGCTCAGCCGCCGAGCCGGGCTGCCGGCCGGCCGGTTGGTTTCGACCAGCACGGTCACGTCGCGGTGTCCGAGAGCGGCCAGGTGGCGGCCGACCAGGCGACCGGCCTCCACGTCGTCGATGGCCACCCAGGTGCTGGCCGGATCGTCGTCCGGGTCGGTGGTGACGAGCCGGATGCCGCGGGTCCGGGCCAGCTGGGCCGCGGGATGGTCGGCCGGCAGCGACAGCAGCGCCATCGCGTCGATGCTGGCCTGGCGGACCGACCGCAGGTCGTGCTCGCCGCTGTCGGCGGCGAGCGGCATCAGCAGGATGCTGATCGCGCGGCACTCCGCGACCTCGCTGACCCCGGTCAGCAGCTCGATCACGTAGGGGTCGGAGAAGGCGTAGGAGAGTCGCTCGGACAGCAGGACGCCGACGGCGTCGGCCCGGCCGACCCGGAGCGTCCGCCCAGCGGCGTCCGGTCCGGCGTACCCCAGCTCGTCAGCCTTGGCCAGGATGCGCTGCCGGAGAACTGCGGACAGCTGGTCAGGTCGGTTGTAGGCGTTCGACACTGTCGACGGCGACACCCCGACGGCCGCCGCCAGCGTCTTGACGGTGATCCGCGCCATTGGCTGTCCTCGGTCGCTGGTCTGAACTGGTCTGAACTCCATAGCGACGCTAGCCGATCAGCACCGGTCGCGGCCACTCTCCGGCCCGGACCCGACGGGGCCTGTCGAAGTGCCTTCCGGGTGGAGACCGCTTCGACAGGCCCAGGGCGCATCTTCGAGCTACTTCGCCTTCTTGCCCGGCCGCCAGTTCTCGTACGGGTCGGTGCCCGGCGTCCAGTTCAGGACGCTGGCCTTCTCCATGAACTCGTCGGTGGTGATGTCACCACGGGCGAAGCGCTCGGCCAGGACCTTCTTGGCCTCGGCCTCGGGCGTGCCCCGACCGGCCCACGGCGGCGGGCCGATCCGGCCGGTGCGGACCAGGTAGAACAGCAGCGCTGCCGTCAGCAGCAGGAAGAGAAAGAACATGCCAGCTCCTAGGAGGGGAACGAAGGGCGGCGGGCCGCCCAGGTTGACGTGGGACTCGCCCCCGGCCCACGGCGGGCCGAACCGGCCGCCGTCGAGGGGGATCAGCAGTGGATTCGTCATGTCTCCATGCTGCGAGAGTGGCGGCGATCGCACATCGGCCCAGGAACGGCACTTCACGTACGTCGGCTGACGTAGTCGGGGTACGTC
>DASQVF010000321.1:0-8191 GCA_035640915.1 Propionibacteriaceae bacterium | reverse complement strand
GCGAGGTAGAGCACGCTCATGTCCAGCGAGATCAGGATGGTCGGCAGGGCCAGCACGGCCAGGCCGAGCCAGCGCCGGCGTCGCTCGCCGGCGGTCTCGGGGCAGGGGGCCTCGTCGCTCTCCTCGGTCCGGGTCTGTTCGTCGGCGTTGGTCACGAGCTAATGACCCGGCGCCGCCGTCGAACTCATCGGGGTCCCCGGCGCGGTTTCCCCGGCCGGCGGCTGTTCGCGGACCGGTAGCCGGACCGCGGCGCCGATGCCGAGGGCGGCGATGACGGCCGCGCCGACCCAGCCGAGCCACAGTCCGGCGTAGATCCCCTCGGGTCCGTCACCGGTGCGGGTGGCCAGCGGTACGAGGAGCGCCACGCCGAGGGCGGTGCCGAGCTGGGCCGCCGAGTTGAGCACGCCGCCCGCGACGCCGCGATCCGCCGGCTCGGCCGCGGCGGTGCCGACGGAGGTGGAGGCCACGGAGGCGACACCGAGACCCAGACCCATCACCGCGAAGGCGGACAGCAGCCGGAACACCGGCAGTCCGGTCGGCGGCACGGTCGTCAGCAGCAGGCTGCCCATCCCGATCAGGACCAGACCGCCGACCGCCGTGCGACGCGGGCCCAGCCGGGCCATCAGGTTCGGTCCGGCCAGCGAGCCGGCGATGACGGTGAGGTTGAGTGCCGGGAACAGCCATGCGGCCCGGCCCGGACTCATCGCCAGCACGTCCTGGACGTAGAGCACGGCGACGAACATGGCCGGGCTGGTGCTGGCGGTGACGGCGGCGGCCAGCAGGTTGGCCCCGCGGACGGCCGGAGCCCCGAGCAGGCCCGGTGGCAGCAGGGGCGCGGCAACCCGGCGCTCGTACGCCAGGGTGCCGGCGATGAGCAGCGCACCGGACAGCAGGGTGCCGGCGACGAGCAGCAGGTCGGGGCCGGATACGGCCGCCTCGCTCAGCCCGTAGACGGCCAGGCTCAGGCCGGCGGTCAGCCCGACCGCGCCGAGCAGGTCCAGCCGCCGGTCAGCCTCCGGCGTCACCCGCGGCAGGACCAGGGCGACCAGGGAGAGCCCGACGACGCCGATCGGCACGTTGATCAGGAACACCCAGCGCCATCCGGCGTATTCGGTGAGCAGGCCGCCGAGCACCCAGCCGGATGCACCGCCGCCGGCCGCGGCCGCCGTCCAGATCCCGACGGCGCGGCGCCGGGCGGCACCCGGCTGGGTCACCGCGTTCAGCAGCGCCAGCGCGGCCGGGGTGAGCAGCGCGGCCGCCAGCCCCTGCCCGACCCGGGAGACGATCAGCACCCAGCCGGTGGGGGCGAGCCCGCAGCCCAGTGAGGCCGCGGCGAACCCGGCGAGCCCGACGGTGAAGGCCCGGCGGGCGCCGACCAGGTCCGCCGCCCGGCCCCCGGCGACCAGGAACCCGCCGAAGGCCAGCACGTACGCCGTCACCACCCACTGCAGGTCCTCGGCGCCGAAGCCGAGCTCGCGCCCCAGGGCGGGCAGGGCGCTGGTGACGACCGTGACGTCGAGCACGATCACGAACTGGGCGAGGCACACCAGCGCAACCGCGACGGCGCTACGGTTACCAGTGAAAGGCCCCATGCCAGTAACGCTACGACATCCTCCGGTCGGCAGGTCAAGGCCGGCAAAGTGGGCTTTGATGGAAACACCTCCGGTCCAGCACCGGCCGCTGCTGATCGTCGGCGGCAACCTGGCGCTGGACCTGGCCAACACCGTCGACGCGCCGGGCCTGCCGACGGAGTTCGACCATCTGCAGCACCCGGTCACGGCGCTGGCCTGGGCCGAACGGGCCGGTCTGGTGGACAGTCGGCAGGCGACGAAGCTGACCCGCTACGCCGACCGGGCCCCCGACCGGGCGGCCACCGAGCTGCGCCGGCTGCACCGGCTGCGCCGGGCCGCCCAGGACGTCTTCGGGGCGATCGCCGACCAGGTCGACATCCCGGAGCCGGGTTGGGTGACCCTGCGTCGGGCGGCCGGCGAGGCGGTGGCGGCGGCCCGGCCGGACCGTCGCGATGACCACCTGCACCCCAGCTGGGAGCTGGACACCGTCGACGCCCTCGGCCGCCCTCTCGCGTACGCGGCCTGGGACCTGCTCACCACCGGCCCGCTGAACCGAGTCAAGCGCTGCCCGGCGTGTCCCTGGATCTACCTCGATCAGTCGAAGAACAGCAGCCGGCGCTGGTGCACGATGGACGACTGCGGCAAGGCGGTCAAGATGCGCCGCTACGTCGCCAAGCGGGCCGCCGTCCGCGCCGCCGCCCATCAGTCTTGACTTATATAAGTCCCAATCGATACTGTTCCCTCATGCACGCACTGGACGTGCTCGGCGACCCGGTCCGGCGACGGATCCTGGAGCTGTTGGCCGAGGGCGAACACACTGCCGGTGAGGTGGTGAGCGTGATCTCGGCCGAGTTCGGGATCAGCCAGCCGGCGGTGTCGCAGCACCTCCGGGTGCTGCGGGAGAACGGCTTCGCGCGGGTGCGCGCCACCGGCACCCGGCGGCACTACGCCCTCGAGGCCGAGTCGCTACGCGAGGTCGACAGCTGGCTGGAGCCGTTTCGCCGGTTCTGGAGCCAACGGCTCGATGCGCTGGGCACCGAGCTCGCCCGCGGCCGCCGGGACCGGCGGTTGCATCCCAACCACGAGGAGAACCATGACTGAACCGCGCATTCTCGACATCGGCCGACAGATCGGGGCGATCCGCCGCGAGGTGGCGGAGGACGGGGACCTGGTCCGGGTACAGATGGACCGGCGCTATCCGTCCTCGGCCGCCGACGTCTGGGACGCCCTGACCGACCCGGACCGGATCCGCCGCTGGATGATGCCGATCTCCGGCGACCTCCGGGTCGGCGGCAACTTCCAATTGGAGGGCAACGCGGGCGGTGAGATCCTGCGCTGCGAGCGGCCGAGCCTGCTCCGGGTGACCTTCGGTGATCCGAGCAGTCTGGTGGAGGTTCGGCTGGCCGAGGATGGGCCCGGCACGGTGCTGACCCTGGAGCACACGGTGCCCAAGGCGCTGGCCGGCGGAGTCGCCGGGGCCCTCTACGTCGGTCCCGGCTGGGATGGAGCGCTGTTGGGCCTTGGGCTCTACCTGGACGGTGTGGTCAGCGAAGATCCGGTGGCTGCGGCCAGCTCGCCGGAAACGCAGGCGTTCTCGGCGGAGTCCGTTTCGGCCTGGGTCGGCGTTCTCGAGGCGACCGGCGCGGACGCCGAGACGATCGCCGGGGCCAGGCGGGCCGCGATGGCCCAGTTCGCCCCCGACCTGGTGGGGTAGCGCGGCTCAGTCCCGGCGAAGGCCGCCCACCACCTTCCCGTCGGGATCGAGACGGGCCAGCATGCGCTCCGACAGCCGGCCCAGCTGCGTCAGCTGGGCCGGCGTCAGCGCGTCGATCACGAACTCGCGGACCGCGGCGACGTGCCCGGGCGCGGCCCGCACGATCTTGGTCCAGCCCGCGTCGGTGAGCACCGCGTTGGTCGCCCGGCGATCGCCCGGGCAGGGAACCCGCTCGACCATCCCTGCGCTCTCCAGGCCGGCGATCACCCGGGAGAGGCGGGGGAGAGTGGCGTTCGTCCGAGCGGCCAGGTCGGTCATCCGCAAGGTGCGCTGCGGCGCCTCGGACAGCATGGCCAGGCAGAAGTACTCGAAGTGGGTCAGCTGCTCGTCCCGGTTCAGCTGGCCGTCCAGGGCGGCCGGCAGCAGCTGCAGCACAGCGACGAAGCGGAGCCAGGCGGCCCTCTCGGCGGCGGTCAGCCAGCGTGTCTCGGTCACGAGTCCAGTCTAGCGAAATAGTTGCATCTACAAGTAATTGCTGATACCATTTAGTTGTAGGTTCAACTAACACACCTTCGATCCAGGAGACTTCACATGACCAAGGCCACCATCTTCGGCGACGGGAACATGGGCACCGCCATCGCGGGCATCCTCACCCAGGGCGGCGCAAGCGTCGACCATCTCACCACCGCCGACCAGGGTGCCGGGACGGTGACCGGCGACCTGGTGATCCTCGCCGTGCCCTACCCGGCGCTGGACGCGATCATCGCGGCGTACGGCGATCAGCTGGCCGGCAAGATCGTGGTCGACATCACCAACCCGCTCGACTTCGAGACCTTCGACTCGTTGACCGTGCCGTCGGACAGCTCGGCCGCGGCGGAGCTGGCGGCGAAGCTGCCCTCCTCGCGGGTGCTCAAGGCGTTCAACACCACGTTCGCCGCGACGCTGGCCAGCAAGACGGTGGGCGACAAGCCCACCACCGTGCTGATCGCCGGCGACGACGCCGAGGCCAAGGCCACGCTGGCCGACGCGATCACGGCGGGCGGCGTGCAGGCGGTCGACGCCGGCCGGCTGAACCGGGCCCGCGAGCTGGAGGCCCTCGGTTTCCTGCAGCTGACCCTCGCCGTCCGGGAGAACATCAGCTGGACCGGCGGGTTCGCCCTGGTCAACTGAGCCAGAACTGGGACCGGGATAACGAGGTGGACGATTCAGCCGGGTAGACCCGGCCGAATCGTCCACCTTGTCGGCACGGCTCGGACATGACTCTGCTGGCGAGTTCACGGGCCCGAGGTGTATCTGGGGATGGCGCAACCTAGTCCTCACCATCATGACCTCCCGACAGCAGCGCCCGGCCGGAGGTAGCCCGCCGGCCCCGCCCGGCTGGTACCCGGCTCCCGACCATTCCGGACGCAACCAGTGGTGGAACGGCTCCGCCTGGATGAACCAGACGGTCCCAGGTCCCGGCCCGGCGGCGAGCATGCCGCCTCATCCTTCCGGTCAACCGGCGCCGCAGCTTGCACCGCGCTCCCGTCGCCGGGGCGTTCCCTGGATTCGGATCAGTGTGCTGATCATCGTCGTCGCCTTCGGCGTCGCTGCGATCGTTCGCGGTCAAGACATCTCCCGCGTAGGGCTTAACGGGGATATCAGCTTCTATCCCCGCGGCGGCTCCGCCGAGGCGAGCCAGGAGGTACGGGAGCGCCAGCAAAGGCTCGACGAGGAGATCTCAGAACGGGAGAGAGCCGCTCGCGAAGCCGGCGGCGCGAGTGCTGCCCCTCACACCGCGGACCTGAACGGCGTCTGGGCGGGCACCAACGGGTTGCGCTACGGGATCGAGCAGTACGGAGCAGATGCGTTCATGGTGGAGATGGGCGGGTCCGAGACGACGGCGTACGCGTACGGGACGGTGACCGGAGACCAGTTCCGCTTCCAGTTCCAGAGTGTGGACGGCACGGTCGGAACGGGAACGTTGACGATGGTGGACAGCCGCACTCTTGAAGGCAGCTGCACCGATGGAGCGTCCACCGTTTCGCTCGAACTGACCCGCTGAGCTTGCGGACACCCTCGAGCCGGGGACCGTCAGCCCTAGAGTTCCTGCATGACCGCACCGATCGTGACCGTACGCGGTGAGGCCCAGCTGGAGGGGCCGCCGGACCTGGCGGGGCTGTCCTGCACACTGCACGCCTCCGGTGACTCGGCTGACGCGGCCCGGGGTCAGTTGGCCACCGGGTCGCAGGCCGTGGCCGCTCTGCTCGAGCAGTTCGCGGCCGCGCTGGAGCGGACCAGCACCTCGGGGCTGCACGTCGCGCCGAACTTCAACCACAAGAACCCGACCAGGATCACCGGCTACTCCGGGACCTTCACCAGCTCGCTGGTGGTCTCGGACTTCGAGGCGCTGTCCGGTCTGGTCCTGGCACTGTCGGCGCTGCCGAACAGCCAGGTGGACGGGCCGTGGTGGTCGCTGAAGCCGGACAACCCGATGCACCGCGAGGTGCGGCTGGCCGCCATCGCCGACGCCCGCCGCCGGGCTGAGGACTACGCCGCCGCCTTCGGGGCGACGGTGTCGGAGCTGGTCGAGGTGTCGGACCTGGACGGCGGGATGGGCGGTCCGCCGCGGATGTTCCGGGCGGCGGCGATGGAGGCCATGGCCGCCGACGCGTCCTTCTCCTTCCAACCGGCGCTGCAGACCGTCTCCGGGCAGGTCACCGTCCGCTTCACCCTTGCGTCCGCCTGACTGGGGGCTCCAACCCTCAGCAGCGCGGACGTGACGAACGGGCGTAACACAGGCCCGCTAGATTTTCGGCATGTTCGCCAAGGTGCTGGTGGCCAACCGAGGAGAGATCGCGGTCCGGGCCTTCCGCGCCGCGTACGAGCTCGATGCGGCGACCGTGGCGGTGTACCCGTACGAGGACCGCAACGCTGTGCACCGGATCAAGGCGGACGAGGCGTACGAGATCGGGGAGCGTGGGCACCCGGTCCGGGCCTACCTGGACATCGACGAGATCATCCGCGCGGCCCGGCAGGCCGGCGCGGATGCCATCTACCCGGGCTACGGCTTCCTCAGCGAGAACCCGGACCTGGCCCGGGCCTGCGCGGCCGCGGGCATCAGCTTCATCGGACCACCCGCGGACGTGCTGGAGCTGGCCGGCAACAAGGTGCGGGCGCTGGCGGCGGCCCGGGCCGCCGGCATCCCGGTGCTCAGGTCCACCCCTCCGTCGGCCGACCTGGACGCGCTGGTCACCGGAGCGGAGGAGATCGGCTTCCCGGTCTTCGTCAAGGCCGTGGCCGGCGGCGGCGGCCGCGGGATGCGCCGGGTCGACGACCCGGCGGCCCTACCGGAGGCCCTGGCCGCCGCGATGCGGGAGGCCGAGGGCGCCTTCGGCGACCCGACGGTGTTCATCGAGCAGGCCGTCGGTCGTCCCCGGCACATCGAGGTGCAGATCCTGGCCGACACCCAGGGGACCACCCTGCACCTGTTCGAGCGGGACTGCTCGATCCAGCGGCGGCACCAGAAGGTGATCGAGATCGCCCCGGCGCCGCACATCCCCGACGAGCTGCGGGCCGCGCTGTGCGCCGACGCGGTGAAGTTCGCGGAGTCGATCGACTACTCCTGCGCCGGCACGGTGGAGTTCCTGGTCGAGACCGAGGGTCCGCGGGCCGGCCAGCACGTCTTCATCGAGATGAACCCGCGGATCCAGGTCGAGCACACCGTGACCGAGGAGATCACCGACGTCGACCTGGTCCAGGCCCAGATGCGGATCGCCGCCGGGGAGAGCCTGGCCGACCTGGGGCTCTCCCAGGACATGCTGCGGATCAACGGCGCCGCGCTGCAGTGCCGGATCACCACCGAGGACCCGACCAACGGGTTCCGCCCCGACACCGGCACCATCACCGCCTACCGCTCCGCCGGCGGCGCCGGCGTCCGCCTGGACGGGGGGACGGCTGACGTGGGCGCGGAGATCAGCGCCCACTTCGACTCGATGCTGGTCAAGCTGACCTGCCGCGGCCGGACGTTCGAGGCGGCGGTGGCCCGGGCGAAGCGGGCGCTGGCCGAGTTCCGGATCCGCGGGGTGAGCACCAACATCCCGTTCCTGCAGGCGGTGCTGGAGGACCCGGACTTCCTGGCCGGGGACGTCTCCACCGCGTTCATCGAGCAGCGCCCCGCGCTGCTGACCACCCACACCCCGGCCGACCGTGGCACCAAGCTGCTGCGCTGGCTGGCCGAGGTCACGGTGAACAAGCCGCACGGCGAGGCGCCGACCCGGCTCGACCCCGGGGTGAAGCGGCCGGCCGGGGTGGACTTGGGCGTGCCCTCGCCGCACGGCTCCCGGCAGCGGCTGCTCGAGCTGGGTCCGGAGGGCTTCGCCGCCGACCTGCGGGCCCGGACCAACACCGAGGTCACCGACACCACCTTCCGCGACGCCCACCAGTCCTTGTTGGCCACCCGGATCCGGACCAAGGACCTGCTGCGGATCGCTCCCTACGTGGGCCGGATGACCTCGCAGCTGCTGAGCGTGGAGTGCTGGGGTGGGGCGACGTACGACGTGGCGCTGCGGTTCATCGCCGAGGACCCGTGGGAGCGGCTGGCCGCACTGCGCTACAACATGCCGGGGCTGTGTCTGCAGATGCTGCTGCGCGGCCGCAACACGGTGGGCTACACGCCGTATCCGACCAAGGTGACCACCTCGTTCGTGGCCGAGGCGGCCGAGGTGGGCATCGACATCTTCCGCATCTTCGACGCGCTCAACGACGTGGAGCAGATGCGGCCGGCGATCGAGGCGGTCCGGGAGACCGGGTCGACCATCGCCGAGGTCGCGCTCTGCTACACCGGCGACCTGAACTCGCCCAAGGAGGACCTCTACACCCTCGACTACTACCTCAAGCTGGCCGAGAACATGGTCGGCGCCGGCGC
>DASQVF010000320.1:0-5784 GCA_035640915.1 Propionibacteriaceae bacterium | reverse complement strand
GCGACGGCGGACGACGTGCCCTCGGTCCAGGGGTCGCCGTGGCCCGGCAGCACCAGCCGGGCGTCCAGGCCCTGGATGCGATCCAGGGACTCGGTCGCCTTGTGGGTGTCCGAGGTGGCGGCGGGCGCGACCAGCCGCGGTCGCCGCTTGCCGGTGTAGGGGTCGAGGGTGACCAGAGCGTCACCGCTGATCAGCAGGTCGCGCTCGGGCAGGTGGAACACCGACTGCCCCCAGGTATGACCGGGGGTATGGATGGCCCGCGGCCGGCCGGGGACGTCCAGGACCTCCCCGTCGGCGTAGGTGCGGTCCGCTTCGACCCCGCGTACGGCCAGCGCGCCGGCCGCCGTCATCGCGCCCAGGATGGGCCAGGACCGCGGGTGGCGGAGCGGGAAGACGAACCGGTTCTGCTGCGGCCGGTACCGGTAGGGATGGGCGGCGAGCCGCCGGTCGTCCGGGTGCACCCAGACCGGCACGCCGAGGGAGGCATGCAGCCCGCGGGCGAAGCCCACGTGGTCGAAGTGCCCGTGGGTCAGCAGCAGCGCGCGGATGTCGCTCGGTTGCCGGCCGAGAGCGGTCAGGCAGTCGATCACCGCCTGTCCCGTCGAGGGGAAGGCGGCGTCCACCAGGGTGATGCCGTCGTCGTCGGCGATCACGTAGCAGTTGGTGTACGCGTGTTCGATGCGGTGCACACCGGGGGCCAGGTCCAGTTCGATCCTCATGATGACAAGGTCGTACCCGCCGGGAGGAAGAATGACGCCATGACCCGCTACTGCCTGCTGGGGCAGATCGACCCCACCCGGATCGAGGAGTACCGCGAGGCCCACCGGGCGGTGTGGCCGGAGCTGCTGCGCGAGCTCTCGGATGCCGGTTGGCGTAACTACTCGCTGTTCCTGCGCGACGACGGCCTGCTGATCGGCTACGTGGAGTCCGACGACCTCGACGCCGCCCAGGAACGCGTGGCCCGAACCGAGGTGAACGCCCGATGGCAGGCGGCCATGGCGTCCATCTTCGGGACCGAGGGCGCGCCGGACGAGGCCTGGCAGCGCATTCCGGAGGTCTTTCACCTCGAGGACCAGCTGGCGCGGCTGCACTGAGTCGATTCAAGATCGACATAGTCTGATGCAGTGGTGGCCCGCAGCTCGGTGAGCATGAAGGACGTCGCCACGCTCGCCGGCGTCTCCGTGGGCACGGTCTCGAACGTCCTGAACTCCCCAGATCTGGTGTCGCCGGCCACCCAGGAGCGGGTCCGGCAGGCGATCGAGAAGCTGGGCTGGGTCCGCAACGAGTCGGCTCGGCAGCTCCGCGCGGGACGCAGCCGGTCGGTGGGCATGGTGGTGATCGACATCGCCAACCCCTTCTTCACCGACGTGGTGCTGGGCGCCGAGGACCACTTCCACCAGACGGGATACGCGCTGCACGTCGGCAACAGTGCGCAGACACCGGAGCGGGAGGTGGCGCACCTGGCGCTGTTCGAGGAGCAGCGGGTACGCGGAATCCTGCTGGCCCCGATCCGGGACATGACCGAGCGGATCGCCGAGCTGCGACGACGGGGGATCGCCGTCGTCCTGGTGGACCGGATGAGCAATGGCAACGACACCTGTGCCGTCGGCGTCGACGACCTCGAGGGCGGCCGGCTGGCGATGCAGCACCTGCTCGACCAGGGCCACCGCTCGATCGCCTTCGTCGGCGGGCCGAGCACCCTGCACCAGGTCCGGGACCGCCGGATGGGGGCCGAGCTGGCCGCCGCCGGCGCCGGGAACTCGGTCGTGCTGCTGGCCGTCTCGATACCGTCGCTCGCGGTCGAGTCCGGCATCGGAGCGGCCGCCGAGCTGGCCGCTTTGCCGGACGGCGAGCGGCCGACGGCCGTGTTCGCGGCCAACGACCTGGTGGCGATCGGGCTGCTGCAGGGCTTCGTCACCGCCGGAGTCCGGGTACCCGACGACATGGCGATCATCGGCTACGACGACATCGCCTTCGCCGCGGCCGCCGCGGTGCCGCTGTCCTCCATCCGCCAGCCGCGGGCCGAGCTGGGCCGGCGGGCCGCCGAGCTACTGCTGGCCGAGATCGAGGCGGCCGACGGCGACGGGTCCCACACCCACGAGCAGGTCCGCTTCGCACCCGAGCTGGTCGCCCGCCGCTCGACCCTCGCTCCGGCGCGCGTCCGGTAGGAGAGCCACCACTCAGCTGCGGCCCACCGTCGAGGCGCGAACCACCAGCTCGGGGGTCAGCAGCACCTCGGAGTGCTCGTGGTTCTCCTCGCCAAGCTCGTCGAGCAGCAGCTCGGCCGCCTGCCGGCCGAGCAGGTACTTGTCCTGGCGCACGGTGGTCAGCGGCACGGACAGGGACCGGGCGAAGTCCACGTCGTCGTAGCCGACCAGGGCGAGATCGTCGGGCACCCTGAGGCCGTGGCGCTCCAGGACCCGGAGCACTCCGAGCGCCAGCAGGTCGTTGGCACATACCACGGCCGTGGGCAGCTCTCCGGACCGCAGCAGCTGCTCCGTGCCGATCTCGCCGCCCGCGATCGTCATGTTGGGGACCATTCTCTCGTAGAACTTCCGGCCGGCCGCCTCCACCGAGCTCCGCAGTGACTCCCGCCGGATGTCCAGGCGGGTCATCCCGGCGCCGTTCAGGTATGCGATCCGCTCGTGCCCGAGCTCGAGCAGGTGCCGGGCGACCAACGCCCCGCCGATGGCGTCGTCGCCGGAGACCGCGCACCAGCCCCGGTCCACCGGTGAGCGTCGACCGAGCAGCACGGCCGGGGTGCCGCGTGAGGTCATTCGTTCCAGGAAGCGCAGTGACGGACCGGCCGGGGTGATCACCACTCCGGCGACGGAGTGCTCCTCCAGCAGCCGGATGCAGGCCCGCTCCCGGTCCGGGTCCTCATCGCTGCTCGACACCGTGAGCATGATCCCCTCCGGCGCCAGCCGGTCCTCCATCCCGCGGGCGGCGACGCTGAAGTAGGGGTTGTTCAGGTCGAGGACGACCAGGGCCACGACCTGCTGACGGCCGCGGGCCAGGGCGCGGGCCAGCCCGCTCGGCACGAAACCGAGCTCCTCGACCGCGGCCTCGACCCGGCGTCGGCGTTCGGCGGAGACCTTCTCCGGGCGGTTGAAGTAGTTCGACACGGTGCCCAGCGACACGCCGGCCCGAACGGCGACATCGGTCATGCTCGACTGCCGCTTCTTGACTGCCATCTCCGTCCGCCTCCAACTTCGCCTCAGCGTAGCCCGGGACGGGCGGTGCGGGCCGAAAGCGCGCGCCCGGATAGCGTGGTTCAGCGGCGAGCGCCGTCTCTGCCGAATCACGAGAGCCCGCTGGCTGGCTCAAGCCCGTATCCCGCCGTCGACCCGTTCTGGCGGCGCTCAGAGAGGAGCACCATGACCGACGGCCAGGACGCTGCGATCGAGACCCGGGTCAAGGAGCTGCTCGGGGCGATGTCCCTGACTGAGAAGGCCGGTCAGCTCAGCCAGTACTTCTACTTCGGCGCGCCCGAGGCCGCCGTCGGCGCGGCACCGCAGCCCGCCGGGGAGGTGGACCAGGCACTGGCCAGGGGTGGGTGCGGGTCCCTGCTCTTCCAGACCGATCCGGCCGCGATAAACCGGCTGCAGCGGATGGCCATCGATGGCAGTAGCCAGAACATCCCGGCGCTGTTCGGGTTCGATGTCATCCACGGGCTGCGCACCATCTTCCCGGTGCCGATCGCCATGGCGGCGTCGTGGGACCTGGCGACGATCGAGCGGGGTCAGGCGGTCGCGGCACGCGAGGCGCGCGCAGTCGGGATCCACTGGACCTTCGCCCCGATGGTGGACATCGCGCGCGACCCGCGCTGGGGCCGGATCGTGGAGGGAGCGGGTGAGGACCCCTACCTCGGCGCGGCGGTGGCGGCGGCCCAGGTCCGGGGATTCCAGGGCGAGGGGCTCGGTACGCCGGAGCGGGTGATCGCCGGACCCAAGCACTTCGCCGGTTACGGGGCAGCCCTCGGCGGCCGGGACTACGACGAGGTCAACCTGTCCGACTACGAGCTCTGGAACGTGTACTTCCCGCCGTTCCAGGCGGCGCTGGCCGCCGGAGCCGGCAACGTGATGTCGGCGTACATGGACCTCAACGGGGTGCCCGCCACCGGCAACCGCTGGTTGTTCACCGAGGTGCTCCGGGAGCAGTGGGGTTTCGACGGCTTCGTGGTCAGCGACGCCAACGCCGTGCGCAGCCTGGTCACCCACGGCTTCGCCGCCGACCTCCCCGACGCCGCGGCGCGGGGAGTGGGGGTCGGGCTCGACCTGGAGATGGCGATGACGGACCCGGCGTACGGACACCTGCCCGAGGCGATCGAGCGCGGGGCGGTGACCGAGGAGGCCGTCGACGCCTGCGTCCGCCGGATCCTGGCGGCCAAGCTTCGGCTCGGCCTGTTCGAGGACCCGTACGTCGACGAGGACCGAGCCAGGCAGGTGCTGGCCGACCCGGCGCACCGCGACGTCGCCCGGCTGGCCGCCGAGCGGTCGGCGGTGCTGTTGCGCAACGAGGGCAGCCTGCTCCCGCTGGACGCCAGCGGCCTGGGCTCGCTGGCGGTGATCGGACCCTTGGCGGACTCCAGGCGCGACACCCTGGGCCCGTGGTGCTTCGACTTCGACCTGGACGAGACGGTGACCGTGCTGGACGGGTTGCGGAGCCGGCTGGGCGAGGGGACCGAGGTCCGTTACGCGCCGGGGATCCGGCCGGCGCAGCGGGTGTTCGCCTCGATGTTCGACATGTTCCCGGGCAACACCCCGGCCGACCCGGAGAACTTCGACGACGAGGCCGAGCAACGACGGGCGGTCGACCTGGCCCGCGACAGCGACCTGGCCGTGGTGGTGCTCGGCGAGTGGCAGCAGATGATCGGCGAGGCGGCCTCCCGCTCCTCGCTCGAGCTGCCCGGCCGGCAGCTGGACCTGCTGCAGGCGGTGGTCGCCACCGGTACGCCGGTGGTCCTGCTGGTGATGAACGGACGCCCGCTCGACCTGCGCTGGGCGGTGCAGAACGTGCCGGCGATCCTCGACATCTGGTACCCCGGGACGCAGGGCGGCGCGGCCGTGGCGAACCTGCTGTTCGGCGACGTCTCTCCCGGCGGAAAGCTGCCCTTCACCTGGCCGCGGACCGTCGGGCAGGTGCCGATGATCTACGCCCACACCATCTCCCACGAGCCGGAGAAGCAGGTCCAGCGCTACTGGGACGAGGAGAGCACACCGCTGTTCCCGTTCGGTTACGGGCTGAGCTATGCCGAGTTCGCCTACTCCGACCTGGCGGTGGACGCCGAGTCGGTGCCGGTGGACGGCAGCCTCACCGTCTCGGTCACCGTGACCAACACCAGCGGCCGGGACGCCGCCGAGGTGGTTCAGCTCTACCTGCACCAGCGGTACGGCTCGTCGTCGCGGCCGGTCCGCGAGCTCAAAGGCTTCCGGCGGGTGGAGCTGGCCGCCGGGGCGTCGGAGACCGTGCAGTTCCCGGTCGGACCGGACGAGCGCCGGTACTGGAGCGCGGCGGCCAAGGACTTCGTCACCGAGGCCTCGACCTTCGACGTATGGGTCGGCGGCGACTCGTCCGCCTCGCTCACCACCACCTTCACCGTTCATGCGGACTGAGCCTGTCGAAGTCCGCGTCGATCTTGCCCTTTCGACAGGCTCAGGGCGGATAGGGGAGCGAGATGCATCTCGATCTGAGTGACAAGGTGGTCGTGGTCACCGGCGCCGGTCGGGGGATCGGCCGGATGATCGCCGAGCGGTTCCTGGCCGAGTCCGCCCGGGTGGTCGC
>DASQVF010000319.1:0-9468 GCA_035640915.1 Propionibacteriaceae bacterium | reverse complement strand
GTCAGGTCTGCTTCGGCTCGTCGTCCCTCGGCGGAACCACCGGCGCGTCCGGCCCGGAGGGGGCGGTCGGCTCCGGCGTGGTCCCCTCGGGCCCAGCCGCGGCGCTCGGCCTCGGCGCCGTCGCTTCCGACGGCCGCTGCTCCCACGGCGCACCCTCGCTGCCCCACACGGCGTCCTCGGCAGTCGGCCGCGTCGCTCCCGGCATGCCGGCGCCGGGGTAGGGCGCGTACGCGGGTGGCGGGGTCGAGGACTGCGTCCCGGAGAACGGCCCGGGGTAGGTGGAGGCGCCGGTGACCGGCGGTGGCGCGGTCGGTGCGGTCTCGCCCTCCGGCACGACGAACAGCGCGATGATGTAGAGGATCACCGGCACGCCGGTGAACAGCGAGATCAGCACGGTCAGGATGCGGACCAGGTTCGCATCCATGTTCAGGTAGTCGGCCAGGCCCCCGCAGACCCCACCGATGACCCGGTTGGACGTGCTTCGGACGAGCCGCTTCGGCGGTTGCGAGGCGTACGGACTGCTCATGATGACCTTTCTGTTCAGTTCTCGGAACGGCTTCGGGACAGGGCCAGGCCGCCGACGCCGAGGGCGACCAGCCCGAGGGGCGCCACGATCTTGATCACGGCCCAGGGCAGCGAGCCGACCAGAGCGAGCCACAGCCCGCCCAGGGCGACCACGGTGAACACCACCCCGGTGATCAACGCGACGACGTCGTAGGTCTGCTTCATCGTCGCACCTCCACCGAGCCGAGGTCCACGCCCAGGTCCAGGGTCAGCGTCGGCTGCTGAGGCCGCATCGGCGCCGGATCGGAGACGGTGTCGTTCAGCTCGGTGCCGTCGACGTGCTGGCCGAAGGTCTTCACTGAACCGGCGTCGGCGCGGTACCGCACCACGACGTTCGCCTCGGGAGGCACGGTCACCACGATGCTGCCGAGATCGACGCTCGCCTGGTAGGTCGTGTCCTCGGTCAGCTTCAGGCCGGCCAGGTCGACCGTCAGGGTGCCGACATCCCGGAAGTCCCCGGTCGGCGGAAGATCGGCCGGATCGAGGTAGCGCACCGTCGAGCCGGCGAACTCCGGCGGCGCAGCCACCGTTCCGGACGTGGCGGCCGTCAGCCCCAGCACGCCGGCGGTGAGCAGGACCCCGACCGGCAAGAGCCCACGGGCCCGGCCCCACCAGGTGGCCAGCACCAGGGCGAGACCGATGACCAGCAGTGCGGCGGCGGCGTACACGCTCGCGCTGACGTCCGCGCCGAGGTTGTCGGCGATCCCGAGGCCCGCCATGGTCAGGCCCAGCGCCAGCACGGTGGCCCAGCGGAGCCGGCGCGCCGACGGTCGCTGCCCGGGGCGGACCAGCCGCTCGGGAACGCTCGACCCGGTCGGCTCGACGTAGAGGCCGACCGGATCAGGCGTGGCCAAGAACGCCGCCCGCTGCAGCTGTTCCGGATCGGGCGCCGGCGCCGGAGGCATCGGGGGAGATGGGTAGCCGTACGCCGGCGGCGGCGCCAGGTTGCCGGGCGGTGGGCCGGACCAGGGCGGGACCGGCGGAACGGTCGCCGGCTGGGTCGCCTGGTACTCGGCGACGCGCCGCTGCCAGGCCTCGGCCGCCTCGGTGAACGGGGTCGGCGGACCGGGGTAGCGGAACGAGGCCATCGGCGATGCCGGTACGGCCGCGGGGTTCGCCGGCGGTACCGGGGCGGCCTTCATCCGCTTCCGATAGAAGCCGAAGTACCAGATCAGGGCGACCACCACGGCCGGCCCGATGCCGAACGGGGTGATCCCGTTGAACAGGGCGAAGCCCGCGACACAGGCGATGACCACGATCGCCGCCCAGACCTCCCGCGGCCAGCGGCGCACGGCGTCGCCGAACATGTCCTCGGCGGGTGAGGTGTCGCGGCCGTCCGCCGGCAGCAGCAGCCAGCCGGCCACGTACAGGATCACCCCGATCCCTCCGCTGAGGGCGAGCAGCGCCCAGCCGACGCGGACCAGCACCGGGTCGATGCCCCAGTGCCGGGCGACGCCGCCGCAGAGACCGGCGAGCTTGACGTCGCTGGTGCTGCGGCGGATGGTCCAGATCGAGCTCATGTCGCTGCTCGCCGCAGTGGCCGACGGTGGCTACGCTTCCACGTCCTCATGGGAGCCATCCTGCCGACGGGGTTACCCTCGATCCATCAGGGACCACCCCCAAACCACCCTCTGGTGCCGAGCGGA
This sequence comes from Propionibacteriaceae bacterium, assembly GCA_035640915.1. Lineage (GTDB taxonomy): Bacteria > Actinomycetota > Actinomycetes > Propionibacteriales > Propionibacteriaceae > Microlunatus. The sequence continues at coordinate 7,258 of DASQVF010000319.1, read as the reverse complement.
CTTGAGGGTCGAGTCGGGGTCGTCCCCGCTAGGAGTCGAGGAACCGGCGTGTGAGGCTACATACATAATGACCGCCACCGACTCGAGACACGTCTCGTCGCCGGGCGAGCCGGTCGTGGCCGCCCCCGCGATCGACGCGCCGCCTGATCCGGAGGCCGGCGCGCCGTCCTCGCCTAATCCGGAGACCGGCGAGCCGTCCTCGCCCCGGGAGCGGCCGCGCGCGACCCGGGTCGCTGACGGTGCCTGGCTCGGCGGGGTGAGCACCGGCCTGGCTCGCCATCTCGGCTGGCCCGTGCTGCCGATCCGGATCGCCTTCGTCGCGCTGATGACGTTCCAGTTCATCGGCGTGCTCGCGTACGGCGCGCTCTGGCTGCTGATGCCGCCGGAGTCGGTGGCGAAGGCGCCCGGGCTGGAGTCGGCCGCACGGGCCGGGATGCGGGAGCAGGCCCGACCGCGGCGGCGGGTCGACTGGGGCATGCTGCTGGCGCTGGCGGCCCTCGGGACCGGGCTGCTCTGGATCGTGCAGAGCAGTGGCTTGGGGATCAGCTCGCAACTCTTCTGGCCGGTGGCGTTCGCCTGTGCCGGAGCCGCGCTGGTCTGGCGTCAGGCGGACAGCGCGCAGCAGCGGCGCTGGCGGGCGGAGGCCGGCGGGAAGGCGTGGCTGGCGCCGTTCATCGCCCGCGGCGGCTGGCCCGCCCTGGTGCGGGTAATCGTCGGGCTGGGCCTGGTGGGAGCGGCTTTCGGCCTCGTGATCGCCCAGCAGGGCCAGATCAGCCAGCTGCCCGAGGTGCTGGCGATGACCACCCTGACGCTGGCCGGGCTGGCCATCGTGCTGGCCCCCTGGCTGTACCGGTCGCGCACCGCCCTGAACCAGGCCCGGGCGGACAAAGTGCGCGCCGACGCCCGCGCGGACATGGCCGCCCACCTGCACGACTCGGTGCTGCAGACCCTGGCCCTGATCCAGCGGCAGGCTGACGACCCCAAGGCCGTCCAGCAGCTCGCCCGACGCCAGGAGCGCGAGCTGCGCACCTGGTTGTACGGCGAGGAGGCGCAGACCGAGACCCTCAAGGCGGCGCTGACCGCCGCCGCGGCCGAGGTGGAGGACGAGCGCGGCGTGCCGATCGAGATCGTGATGGTCGGCGACTGCGAGACCTCCGACTCCATCCAGGCCCTGGTCCGAGCGGCCCGGGAGGCCATGGTGAACGCGGCCAAGCACTCCGGCGCGGACAAGATCGACGTGTACGCCGAGGTCGACGAGGAGCGGGTCGAGGTCTTCGTCCGCGACCGTGGCCAGGGCTTCGACCTCGACGCGGTCGCCGACGACCGGATGGGCGTCAAGGGCAGCATTGTCAACCGGATGGCCCGCCACGGCGGAACCGCCACCGTTCGTTCCCGCCCCGGTGAGGGCACCGAAGTACGACTGGAGATCAACCGATGAGCACCCCGACTCCCCCCGAAGCGGTTCCTCCGCCCACCCCGCGCGGGCCGTACCGGGTGGTGGTGGTCGACGACCACGCGATGTTCCGGACCGGCGTCAAGGCCGAGATCGGCAGCGCGGTGCAGGTGGTCGGCGAGGCGGCCGACGCCGGCTCGGCGATCACGACGGTGCTGCAGACCTCGCCGGACGTGGTGCTGCTGGACGTGCACCTGCCCGGCGGTGGCGGCATCGAGGTGCTCCGCAAGGTGCACGAGCAGAACCCCGACCAGCGCTTCCTGGCCCTGTCGGTCTCCGACGCCGCCGAGGACGTGATCGGGCTGATCCGGGCCGGAGCCCGCGGGTACGTCACCAAGTCCATCAGCGGCGCGGAGCTGATCGATGCCATCCGCCGGGTGGCCGAGGGTGACGCGGTGTTCTCCCCGCGGCTGGCCGGCTTCGTGCTGGACGCGTTCTCCGGGGCGATCGACCTGGCGAGCATCGACGAGGACCTGGACCGGCTGTCGGTCCGGGAGCGCGAGGTGCTGCGGCTGATCGCCCGCGGCTACGCGTACAAGGAGGTGGCGCGGGAGCTGTTCATCTCGATCAAGACCGTGGAGACCCACGTGAGCAGCGTGCTGCGCAAACTGCAACTATCCAACCGGCACCAGCTCACCCGCTGGGCCACCGACCGGCGACTCGTGTAGTCGCCCCTACCGTTCGGAGAACTGACATGTTGGAGCTCATCGGCACCATCATCTTCGGGGCTGTGATCGGCGTATTGGCGCGGGCCGTGCTGCCCGGCCGCCAGGCGTACGGCTGGATCATCACCATCGTGCTCGGCATCGCCGGAGCACTGATCGGCTACTGGCTGTGGGGTGCGCTGGGTGGCACCGACACCCCGGGTATCGACTGGATCCGGTGGGTCATCAGTATCGCGGCCGCGGCCCTGCTCAGCTTCCTCTACACCGCGCTCACCCGGCGTAGCCGCACCACGACCTGACGCGGCCCGCCGAATGAGGCTCTCGGCTCGCGTCGACTACGCCCTGCGCGCGATGGCTGAGCTGGCGGCGGCCGACGCGCCGCGGACCGTCGACCAGCTCGCCGCCGTTCAGCGCATACCGAGCAAGTACCTGGAGAACATCCTCGGGGAGCTGCGCCGGGGCGGGCTGCTGCGCAGCCAACGCGGTCCGGACGGCGGACACCGGCTGGCCCGGCCGGCGGCGGAGATCAGCATCGCCGACGTGATCCGGGCGCTCGACGGTGAGCTGGCCAACGTACGCGGCAGCCGGCCGGAGCACCTGGCGTACACCGGCGCGGCGGCACCCCTGCAGCAGGTCTGGATCGCGCTCCGAGCCTCGGAGCGGTCGATCCTCGAAGGGGTCACCCTGGCCCACGTCGTGGCGGACGAGATGCCGCCACGGGTGGCTGCGCTGGTGGCCGACCCGGCGGCCTGGAGCTGACCCGCAGCCGACGGCGAGGTGGCGCGCTTGCGGTTACAGCAGGGGGCGGAACGGTGTCAGCACGGCCTCGGAGAACTTGACCATCAGGTGCCGGCGCCGCCACCCGGGCAGGGTCAGCTCGCGGGTGTTGGATGAGTCGACGGCGAAGATCTCCTCCATCTGCCGGGCCACGGCAGCGTTGAAGACCTCCATGTTGATCTCGTAGTTGCCGAGCAGGCTGAGCCGGTCGATGTTCGCGGTGCCGATGGTCGACCACTGCCCGTCGATGGTGGCCGTCTTCGCGTGCACCATGGCGCCCTGGTACAGCAGCAGGCGGACGCCATGCCGCAGCAGATGGGCGTAGAAGCCGCGGGAGAGCCAGTCGGCCACGATGTGGTTGGACTCCGCGGGCACGATGATGCGGATGTCGACGCCCCGGCGGGCCGCCCGGATCAGCGCGGAGACCATGTCCTCGTCCGGGATGAAGTACGCCGAGGTCATGTAGATGTGATGGGCGGCCCGGTCGATCGCCGCGAGGTACATCCCCCGGATCGGGTAGACCATGGTGCGCGGCATGTTCCGGTGGATGCGGATGTCGGGCTGCCAGCTGCGGCTGCCGAAGTCCGGCAGCGCGGCCCGGCGACGACCCGCCCACAGGTTCCAGTAGTCGATGAAGGCGTTCTGCACGTCCCAGACGATGTCGCCGGTGAGTCGGGCGTGCGTGTCACGCCAGTCGGTCGCGTACAGGCTGCCGATGTTGTAGCCGCCGATGAAGGCCACCTGGTCGTCGACGACCAGGAGCTTGCGATGGTTCCGGCCGGTGTTGCGGGGGAACCTCAGGGGCGAGGCGATCAGCGGGTGCCGACGAACCGCGATGTTGCTGGGGAACGTGTAGAAGCTCCGCCGCACCACCAGGTTCGCGAACTCGTCGAAGACGACGTAGACCTTGACCCCGCGGTTGGCCGCGGTGATCAGCGCGTCCTTGAACGCCTGGCCGACAGCATCGCCCTTCCAGATGAAGGACTCGAAGAAGATCCGGGACTTCGCCTGCCCGATGGCGTCCAGCATGTCCCGGTACAGGTCCTCACCGTAGGAGTAGACGGTGACCTCGGAGCCCCCGACGGTGACCGACTTCGGGGAGACGCGCGGGAAGGTGGCCGGCTTGCGCAGCCGCTTGCGGCGGTAGTCGACCACGGCCAGGGCGAGCAGGGTCGCCCCCTGAACCGCGGCCATCGCCTGGAACAACCGGAGGAGTATGCGACGGATCCGGATCCTTCGCCACGTCACGAAAGCCAATGTACGCGGGGAATCGTGCCGCCCGCCCCGAACACCGGGCCGTGTCGGTGACCGCTCCGGAGGCGTGTCCTGACGTCTGGTGACTCGCCACGCCTGCGGGGTTCCAGGGGGTCGTCGCCCCTGGCGCGGACATAGGGTGGAGGCCACCATGACCGTGAGCGCCACCGAGACCCAGACGACCGATCCTGCTCCGGCGACGACGTCCCGAGCCTCCCGGCTCACCCGGGAGCGGCTGCTCGAAGGACTCAACCCGCCCCAGCGCGAGGCGGTGCTGCACGAGGGCGGTCCGGTCCTGGTCGTGGCGGGTGCGGGATCGGGCAAGACCCGGGTGCTGACCCGCCGGATCGCCTACCTGGTCAGCGAGCGCCGGGTCCATCCCGGGGCGATCCTGGCCATCACCTTCACCAACAAGGCCGCGGCCGAGATGCGCGGCCGGGTGATCGAGCTGGTGGGCAACCGCGCCAAGCTGATGTGGGTCTCCACCTTCCACTCCGCGTGCGTGCGGATCCTGCGGAGCGAGATCGGCCGGTTCCACCTGAGCCGGACCTTCTCCATCTACGACGACGCCGACAGCAGGCGGCTGATGCAGCTGGTCGCGCACGACCTCGACCTGGATGCCAAACGGTTCCCCGTCCGGGCCATCCTGAGCTGGGTGTCGGCCCGCAAGAACGACCTGGTGGACCACGAGAGCGCGCTGTCGCAGGCCGAGACCCCGGTCGAGACCTCCTACGCCGAGGCGTACCGGGAGTACCAGCGGCGGCTGCTCGCCGCCAACGCGCTCGACTTCGACGACCTGATCATGACCACGGTGCACCTGCTGCAGGCCTTCCCGGACCTGCGGGAGCAGTACCGCCGCCGGTTCCGGCACGTGCTGGTCGACGAGTACCAGGACACCAACCACGCCCAGTACGTGCTGGTCCGCGAGCTCTGCGCCGAGGACCCGGACGGCGAGCCCCCGGCGGACGGCACGCCGCGGATCGAGCCGCCCGAGCTGATGGTGGTGGGCGACTCCGACCAGTCGATCTACGCCTTCCGCGGCGCGACCATCCGCAACATCAACGACTTCGAGTCCGACTTCCCCGGTGCCTCGGTGATCATGCTGGAGCAGAACTACCGCTCCACCCAGAACATCCTCAATGCGGCCAACGCGGTGATCAGCCTCAACTCCGGCCGCAAGCCCAAGAACCTGTGGTCCGACGCCGGCGACGGCACCCTGATCACCGGCTACGTGGCCGACACCGAGCACGACGAGGCGCAGTTCGTGGCCGGGGAGATCGTGCGGCTGCGTCAGGCCGAGGGCGCGCGGTACGCCGACGCCGCCGTCTTCTACCGGACCAACGCGCAGTCCCGCACCTTCGAGGAGGTGTTCATCCGGCTCGGCCTGCCCTACAAGGTCGTGGGCGGCGTCCGCTTCTACGAGCGCCGCGAGGTGCGGGACGCCATCGCCTACCTCCGCACCGTCGCCAACCGGACCGACGACGTGTCGCTGCGCCGCATCCTCAACGTGCCCAAGCGGGGGATCGGGGACCGGGCCGAGGCGGCGGTGGCCGAGTGGGCGACTCGGCAGGGTATGAGCTTCGGCGAGGCGCTGCGACGGATAGACGAGATCCCGGGCCTGGCCACCCGGTCGACCAACCAGCTGCGGTCCTTCGCCTCGCTGCTGGACGACCACGAGGCGATGGTGGCCGAGGGGCTGCCCGCGGACGCGATCCTCACCAGCGTGCTGGAGCGCTCGGGTTACCTGTCCGAGCTGCACGAGTCCAAGGACCCGCAGGACGAGACCCGGCTGGAGAACCTGCGCGAGCTGATCACGGTGGCCCGCGAGTTCGTCAGCGGGGTCGCCGCCCTCACCGCCGGGGAGGACGAGCTGGTCGACGACTACGGGGTGGTCGCCGACCCCCTTCGACAGGCTCAGGACGGCGCTTCGACAGGCTCAGGACTGGCCCTGGACGCGGCGCTGGACCCGGAGACCGACCTGGCGGCCGGCGCGGCCGAACCCGACGACTCTCTCGGTGCCTTTCTGGAGCGGGTGGCCCTGGTCGCCGACTCCGACCAGATCCCGGACACCCCGGACGCGGCGGCCGCCGGCGTGGTCACCCTGATGACCCTGCACACGGCCAAGGGCCTGGAGTTCGACACCGTGTTCCTGACCGGCTGTGAGGACGGGGTGTTCCCGCACCAACGGGCGTTGACCGACCCCAAGGAGCTGGCCGAGGAGCGCCGGCTCGCCTACGTCGGGATCACCCGCGCCCGGCAGCGGCTCTACATCACCCGCGCGGTGGTGCGCTCGGCGTACGGGACACCGCAGCACAACCCGCCCAGCCGGTTCCTCGCCGAGGTGCCGGACCACCTGGTCGACTGGCGCCGACTCGAGTCCGCGACGACCAGCTGGCGCACCACCTCCGCGACCGCGGCCAACCAATCCTGGCGCAACACCGTCGGCTACGGTGCCGCCAAACCTCGAGCCGTCCGGGAGGTTCCGTCGCTGAGCCCCGGTGACCGGATCCTGCACACCTCGTTCGGCATGGGCAAGGTCGTCGCGACGAGCGGCTCGGGCGACAAGGCGATGGCCGACGTGGACTTCGGGTCGGCCGGCGTCAAGCGGCTCGCGCTGCGCTTCGCTCCGATCGAGAAGCTGTAGGCCGCAACCTAGGGCTTCAGGCCGCGGGCGTTAAGCCAGGTGGCCGGGCTGACGGCCGAGTAGATGTTGCCCGGAGTGACTCCGGCCGGGTACGCCTCGAAGTGCAGGTGCGGCCCGAACGTGCGCCCGGTCATGCCGACGGCGCCGACGACCTGGCAGGCCGCCACCGTCTGCCCGACCGAGACCGACACGGTGGACATGTGCGCCATCAGCGTCGAGGTGCCGTCGGGGTACTTGATGGCCACGTAGTTGCCGGCCCAGCCGCTCGCCGGGCCGATGCCGGCGTTGGTCACGGTTCCGGTCGACGGGGCTCGGATGGTGGAGCCGATCCCGGCGGAGAAGTCGAATCCGGTGTGGTACCGGGACCAGATTCCTACCTGACCGAACCGGGCCGAGATCCGGTAGGACGCCAGCGGCAGACAGGCCTTGCCGTCGCCCTGGATCCGGCTGGCGTCGAGCTCCGGT
>DASQVF010000318.1:0-5644 GCA_035640915.1 Propionibacteriaceae bacterium | reverse complement strand
ACGCCCTTCGACAGGCTCAGGGCACATCTCCACGCACAGCCTTCGACAAGCTCAGGGCGCATCTCCACGCACACCCCTTCGACAGACTCGGGGCGCATCTCCACGCACGCCCTTCGACAGGCTCAGGGCGCATCCTTCGATCTCAGGGTGCCAGTGCGCCCCGAGCGGCTGACAAGTGGGAGACAGCGGGCGTGGTGGCGGGGAGCATCCGGTGCCGGGCCACGGACAGCACGCTGACGCTGACGCCCAGCAACAGCCAGCCGACCAGCACCGCGACGGCCGGTCCTACGCCGCCGCCGTCGCTGACCAGGGCGCGCACGCCCTGCAGCGCCGGAGTGAGCGGCAGGTAGGGCGCGACCGCGCCGAACAGCGCGGGGGCGGCCGCGGTGAGGGCGCCGGCGGTGACCACGACCGCGGCGAGGACCGCCAGGAACCGACCGAGCCCACCCAGGCCGGCGACCAGCGCCTGGTTCACCGCGGCGAAGGTCACCGCGGCCAGCACCGTGAAGGGCACCAATGACGCCAGCTGTCCGGCCGACAGGTCGAGCAGCTGCTGCAGCACCACGCTGAGCACGACGGCCTGGACCGTCCCGATCGCCGCCGCCGGTCCGAGGGCCTCGAACGCGAGCCGCCACGACGGCTTCATCGAGGCCAGCACCCGGGCGGTCACCGGCCGCAGTGCCACGAAGGCGGCCAGCCCGCCGAGCCAGAGGGCCAGCACCACCAGCAGCGTGCTGGTGGCGATGTCGGAGTACGAGGCACCGTCGCTGGCGGGCACAGCCACCGGCGCGCTGACCACACCGGAGAGCCGGTCGCGCTCGTTCTCGGTGTAGGTCGGCACCTCCTTGCGACCCTCGGCGATGCCGTCGGCGAACTCCCGGGTCCCCTCGGCCAGGCCCTTGCCGCCGGTCGCCAGCTGGCCCAGCCCGTCGGCCAGCCGTCCGGCGCCCTGCGCGGACTGTGCCGTCCCGGTGGCCAGCTGCGAGGCTCCGGTGCTCAGCTGCCCGGCTCCGGTGGCCAGCTCGCGAGCCCCGGTCGCCGACTGCCGCGCGCCGGTGGAGAGCTGGTCGAGCCCGTCGGCCAGGTCACCCGTCCCGTCGGCCAGCCGGTCGGCGCCGCGGGCCAGATCCCGTGCCCCGGTGGCAAGCTGACCAGCTCCGCCGGCCAGATCCCGAGCACCGCCGGCAAGGGCGCCGGCGCCGGTGGCCAGCTCACCGACGCCGTCGGCGAAGGTGTCAACGCCGCCCGCGTACGTCCTCGCTCCGGTCTGCAGCCGGCCGACCCCGGTGTCGATCCGCGCGGCGCCCTGGGCCAGCTGGTCGGCGCTGCTCAGCAGGCCCGGCTGGTTGTCCTGGTCCTCCAGGCCCTGAGCGGCGCCCTGCAGGCCGGCCGCGAAGCCGGCGACCAGTACCTGGCGGGAGGCCGGATCGGCGCAGATCGGCTGCAGCTGCGCACTGCTGCACAGCTGCTGCACCTGCTCAGCCGTCGGATCCGCCTGCAGGCCTCGCTGGTACTGCCGCAGGCCGCCGGCGAACTGCCGAACCCCGGCCGCGTTGGCCCGGGTGCCGTTACGCAGGTCCGCGACCCCATCGGCCAGCTCATCGGCCCCGTCGGCCAGCCGGCCGGCGCCCTGGTCCAGCCGCCGGGTGCCGGTGCTCAGGTCGCGGGCCCCGTCGGCCAGCTCGCCGGTGCCGGTGCTCAACGTGCGGGCCCCGTCGGCGAGGCCGCCCGCGCCGTCGGCCAGGGTGTCGGTCCCGTCAGCCAGGTCGTCCGCCCCGTTGGCAGTCCGGGTCACGCCGTTGGACAGCTGCCCGAGCCCGGTGCTCAGCTGTCCGGCACCCGTCGCCAGGTCCCGGGTTCCGCCGGCCAGCTGGTCGGCCCCGGTGTCGAGCTGGTTCAGCCCGCTGGCCAGCTCGCGACCGCCAGCGGCCGACTGGCTCAGCCCGCCGGACAGGTCGCCGGCCCCGTCGGCCAGCTTGTCCGCGCCCTCGGCCAGGGTGCCGAACTGGCGGTTGAGCTGGTTGAAGCCCAGGTAGATGCCGTCGAGGTACTGCTCGGTCAGCTCGGTGTTCAGGGCCCGGGTCGCCGCCGCGGTGACCGCCCGGCCGACCACCGGGTCGGCGATGCCGCTCACTTCCGAGGTCTGCACCTCGATGGTCGCGCGCTCGGCCTCGTCGGCGTCGTTCTCGCTGAACGAGGTGGCCCGCGCCGAGAAGTCGGCCGGAATGGTGACCACGGCGGCGTAGCGTCCGGTGGTCAGCCCGTCAGTCGCGTCCTCGTTGTCGGTGAGCGTCCAGCGGAAGTTCTCCTCCTCCACGCCCTCGACGAGCTCACCGGCCAGCTGTCGGCCCAGCGGCGCCAGCTGCCCGTTCACCCGGACCGGCTCGTCGAGGTTGACCACGGCGGCCTCGACCCGCTCCAGGCGCGAGTCGAAGTCCCAGGTGGCCCAGAGGAACCCACCGGCCACGACCAGCGGGACCAGCAGCAGACCGAGCAGGGTCCAGAGCCGGCGGGAGATGTTCATGAACGCAGGTGTCCTTCGGAAGGTGTTAAGGCAGGGGAAGCAGTCAGTAGTTCGGGTCGGAGCTCGTCCACCAGGGCCCGGTCGCGAACACCGAGGACGACGGTCGGTCGTAGCCCGTCGAAGGTCGCCAGCGGTATCAGGTCGGCGTGGTCGACGAAGACGATCTCGGGTGAGGCGCGCAACAGGCCGGCCAGCTCACGGGAGACGTCGGTACTGGCCGCGCAGTCCAGGTACGCGGTCCGCCGCCGAACCGCGGCGGCCTGCTCGGGCAGCACCAGGCCGGCGACCTTGACCCGGCCGGAGGCGATGGCCATCCGGCCGGAGAGGGTGAGCAGTAGCGCCGTCGCCTCCGGTCCGTCGACCACGGCGACCTCCCCGGGGCGTACGGCCAGGGAGACTCGAGCGCCACCGATCGCCAGGTCCTCCGCGTAGATCGCGTGGGTGTCCCCGGGCGCCGGCCAGTCGGCCAGCGCGAGCTGGTGGGTCAGCGCCTCGCCCTCCACGTCGAACGACGGCAGCCGCCGGTCGATCCAGCGCGGCAGCCACCAGCCGGTCCGGCCGAGCAGGGCCAGCACCGCCGGCACCAGGGTCATCCGGACCACGAAGGCGTCGATGAATACGCCCACGGCGAGGCCGAAGGCGATGGTCTTGATCGGGCCCTCACCGTGCGGCACGAAGGCGGCGAAGACCGCGAACATGATCACCGCCGCAGCGATCACCACCCGGGACGAGGCGGCGAACCCGTCCTCGATGGCCCGGTGGGCGTCACCCCCGTGAACGTATTCTTCGCGGATCCGCGAGACCAGGAAGACCTCGTAGTCCATGGCCAGCCCGAACAGGATGCCCATCAGCAGGATGGGCAGGAAGCTGATCACCGGGGCGGTCTGGGCCACGTTCAACAGCTCGGAGAACCAGCCGTACTCGAAGACCATGGCTGTCGCCCCGAACGCCGCCCCCACGCTGAGCAGGTAGCCGACGGTGGCCTTGAGCGGGACCGCCACCGAGCGGAAGACCATGGTCAGCAGCACCAGGGACAGGCCCACCACCAGCACGCCGAACGGCAGCAGCGCGCCGCCGAGCCGGTCGGAGACGTCGATCGCCACCGCGGTGTAGCCGGTCACCGCGATCGGCACGTCGTAGCGGTCCTGGATCACCGGCTTCAGGTTGCGGATGTCGCGGACCAGGGCCTTGGTCTCCGGCGTGTCCGGACCGTACTCCGGGATCACCTGGACGATGCCGGTGCTGGCGTCTTCGTTGGGCGTCGCCAGCGGCACGCTGGCCACGCCGGGCAGTTTCCGGATCTCGTCGGCGATCCCGTCCATCACCTCCAGCGGGTCGTCGGTGCTGACGATGGTGGCGGTGACGATCAGCGGGCCGTTGTAGCCGTCGCCGAAATGCTCGCTGATCAGGTCGTAGGTCACCCGGGCCGGGGTGCCGGGGTTGGCCACCCCGTTGCTGGGCAGGGCGATCTGCAGGTCCTTGGCCGGGTACGCCATGGCGCCCAGCCCGGCGACCACCAGGATGATCGTCAGCGCCGGGACCTTGGTCACCAGCCGTACCCAGGCCCGCGGCACGCTGCCATGAGCCGGTGCTGCCTGAGCTCGCCGGGAGGCGCGCCTTGCGGTACGCGGTGTCCGCACCCGGGGCCGAAGCCGCTCCCCGCCGAAGCCGAGCAGTGCGGGTAGCAGGGTCAGCGCGATCAGCACCGCGATGCCCACGCCGACGGCGGCCGCGACGCCCATGGTGGTGAGGAAGGGGATCCGGGCCACGGCCAGCCCGCACAGCGCAATGATCACCGTCAGGCCGGCGAACACCACGGCGGACCCAGCGGTGGCCACGGCGCGGGCCGCCGACTCCTCCGGCGCCATCCCGTCGCGCAGCTGGTCGCGGTGCCGGGAGGTGATGAACAGGGCGTAGTCGATGCCGACGGCCAGCCCGAGCATCAGCGCGAGCAGCGGCGTGGTGGACGAGATCGTCGTGATCGCCGTCGCCCCGAAGATCAGCGCCATGGTGATGCCGACCCCGAGCAGGGCGGTGAGCAGCGGCATCCCGGCCGCCCGCAGCGACCCGAGGGTGAACACCAGGACCACCATCGCGATCAGCACGCCGATGCCCTCGGCCAGGCTGAGGCCGGGACGGTTGTCGCCGTACGCCTCCCCGCCGACCGAGGCCTGCCCGCCGGGGATCTCGGCCTGCACCTCGGCGGTCTGCTCGTCCAGGGCCGCGAAGGTCGCCTCGGAGATGTTGGCCGGCTCGACGTCGAACCGCAGCGAGATGATGGCCGCCCGGTTGTCCTCGGAGATCACCCCACGCGCGAACTCGTCGAACGGGGAGACGGCATCCTCGATCTGGTCGATCGCCTCGTAGTCCTTGGCCGCCTGCTCGATCGTCTCCCGGAACTCCCGGTCCCGTACGCTCTCGCCGTCCGGGACCACGACCACGACCTGCGCCGTGGTGCCACCGGCCTGCGGAAACGTCCGGCCGAGCGAGTCCAGGGCGACCTGGGACTCGGTGCCGGGAAGGTCGAACGACTCGTCGAAATTCCCTCCACCGACCACGGCCAGCCCGCCCAGTGCCGCGAGTACCGTGAGCCAGGTCACCAGCAGAGCGACCCGGCGGCGGAAGGCCCAGCGGCCCAAGCCGTAGAGGTAGGACGACACGATACGTTACTGTATTCGATACATCACTGTATTGAAACCGGAGGTGGAGCCGTGGCGGAGGTCATGGACCGACCGCTGACCGCCCGGCGGGCGCACACCCAGGAGCGGCTGATGGCCGCGGCGGTCCAGGTGTTCGCCGCCCGGGGCATCATCGGGGCGAGCGTGGAGGAGATCTGCGAGGCGGCCGGCTTCACCCGGGGCGCCTTCTACTCCAACTTCGCCGACAAGGACGAGCTGGTGCTGGCCCTGATCCGGCAGACCATCCGCACCCAGGTGTCGGCGGCCGAGCAGGCCATCGCCCGGATGAAGACCGCGCCGACGAAGCTGGACGCGGCCGACCTGGTCGGCTTCACCTTGACCGCCTTCACCGAGTCGGGCAGCAACAGCCGGGAGACCCTGCTGACCGAGCGCGAGCTGCTGCTCTACGCGGCCCGCCAGCCCGCGCTGCGCGCGCCGTATC
>DASQVF010000317.1:0-3706 GCA_035640915.1 Propionibacteriaceae bacterium | reverse complement strand
CACCATCTCGGTGAGGTACAGCCGCTTCTTCGAGATGGGATCGACGCCGGCGGACACCCGGACCCGAAGCGCGCCCGAGGGTAGTTCGTCGATGGCGCCACGCGATCGCGCTTGTCGTTGCACGGACCCAGCCATGGCCTGACCGTAACCCTTCGTGTCATATACGTGTCACGAGTGACTTCCTGACCTCACCACTTCCTGGTGAAATTGCCTCGGCTAGGTATTTCACTGGTGGGGCGGGCGGGGCTTGAACCCGCGACCGAGGGATTATGAGTCCCCTGCTCTGACCGGCTGAGCTACCGCCCCGGCGGATGACCACGAGCATAAACCGGACCGAACCCACCGATAGGGTCGTGCCCGGCGAGAGGAGGGCCTCGTGGCGGAGCGGATCCCGGCGATGTTCGAGGTGCTGGACGATCGGTTCGCGGGCACCGGCGGTGACCGCTGGATGGAGCGGGTCTTCGACCAGGGGCGCTGGTTGGAGGGTCCGGCCTACCACCCCGCCGGACGCTTCCTGCTGTTCAGCGACATCCCGAACGACCGGATTCTGCGTTACGACGATGTGAGTGGGCGGGTGGACACGTTCGTCCACCCGGCGGGCTTCACCAACGGCCGCACCGTCGATCGGGAGGGCCGCTTCGTCACCTGCGAGCACGGCGGCCGCCGAGTCACCCGGGTAGAGCACGACGGCAGCACCACGGTCCTGGCCGACGCGTACCAGGGACGCCGGCTGAACAGCCCCAACGACGTGGTCGTGCACTCGGGCGGGTCGGTCTGGTTCACCGACCCCACCTATGGCATCCAGACCGACTACGAGGGCCACCAGGCCGAGTCCGAGGTCGGCTCCAACAACGTCTACCGCGTCGACCCCGCCACCGGCGACCCGACCGCGGTGATCACCGACTTCGATCAGCCGAACGGGCTCGCGTTCGCGCCGGACGAACGCCGGCTCTTCGTCGTGGACAGCGAGCTGCACCACATCCGGGTGTTCGACGTCGACGGCGGGTCGGTGTCCGGCGGCGAGGTCTTCGCGGCGGATGACCAGGGCTACGACGGCATTCGCTTCGACCATCGTGGCCGGCTCTGGGGCGCGTCCCACGACGGCCTGCACTGCTACGAGCCGGACGGCACTCTGGTCGGCAAGCTCCTGGTGCCGGAGATCACCGCCAACCTGGCCTTCGGCGGGCCGCAGGGCAACCACCTCTACCTGACGGCCACGACCTCGCTCTACACGCTGCGGGTCAACTTCCGCGGAGCCGACTACCCCCGCTGACGGCGTCGCCCGACTGCGGCAGCGAGCGGGGGCCCTCCGCCCCGTTCGTCCCCCGCACGCTGCCTGGGTCCAGCGGCTCGGCGCCGTCAGCCGACCCTTGGACAGGCTCAGCGCGCGTCTCTGCGGACCGCAGCCGGGTGGCGACCACCATCGCCACCGCCAGGAAGGCGATGCCGACCACCGCGGTCACCGACGCGACGGCGTGCTCGAACCACAGCCACTGCCACTCGAGGTCGGCCCCGTTCGGCAGCCGGCGCGTCTCGTCGGTCAGCCCGCGCGGCGCCGCCGCCACCCAACCGACGAACACCCAGCCCAGGACCAGCATCGAACGGGGCAGGGGGAGGTTGCCGCGCCGCCCCGCCAGGGCCAGGCTCACGCCCAGCGGCACCACCCAGACGAAATGGTGCAGCCAGGAGACCGGCGAGGCGAGGAGTCCGGCCACCCCGCAGAGGTTGACGGCGAGCCCCACCTGTCCCAGCCGGTGCCACTGCACCGCCGCCCACACCCCGAGCAGCCCGACCACCGCCGACGCGGTCAGCCCGAGCAGGGACACCCCGGTCCCCAGCCCGAGGATGCGCACGATGTCGGCCATCACCGACTGGTTCGTGTAGTAGATGAGACTGTGGCCCAGCCCGGTGTCGCCGTGCGCCAGCCGGCCCCAGAAGTCCAGTGACGCCCGCGGCACGATCACCGCACTGAGCACCGTGGCCGCCACCGCACTCCCCGCGGCCACCAGAAAGCTCCGTCGGCGACCGGCCAGCAGCAGGTAGAGCAGGAAGATCGCCGGGGTCAGCTTGATGGCGGTGGCCAGTCCGGTGAGCACGCCCTCGGGCAGCAACCGGCGCGGCAGCACCCGGGGCCCGGGCACCAGGTCCAGCGCCACCAGCGCGACCAGGAAGATGCCGAGCTGCCCGTATCCCAGGGTCTGCACCACCGGCTGGACGAAAAAGATGGTCGCTGTGGCGACCAGGCTCAGCACCCAGCCGGTGAGCCCGAAGCGATGCAGGACCGCGACCAGGGCGAGGGCACTGACGGCCGTCCACGCCACCTGCACCGGGGTGGCCGGCAGCACCGCGAGCGGCACCGCCAGCAGTGCGGCGAACGGTGGGTAGAGGAAGGGCAGCCGGCCCGGCAGGTTGTAGAAGTCGCCGCCCTCCAGCAGGACCGAGCCGGCCAGGCGGTACACGTCGAGGTCGACCATGATGGGTCGCCACGGGATCGAGGTGCCGCCGAGGAACGTTGTCGCGCCGACGTACAGCGCCACCAGGACCGGCAGCACGGAGGCCGCCGCGAAGTGCAGGACCCGGAGCGTCGCCGCCGGCATCAGGTGGGAACCGGGCTGAGCAGGCCCATGATCGTACGCCCGACGCCCGAGTCGACGTTGCTCGGCACCACCGGGAAGTTCAGCGCGCGGAGGGCGGGATGGGCGTTGGCCACGACGTGCGGCATACCCACCGAGCTCAGCATGTCGACATCATTCGGCATGTCGCCGAACGCGGCAACCTGGCGACCATCGATGCCCAGCCGGGCGCAGAAGCGCCGGAGCATGCTCGCCTTGGTCACCCCCGCCGCGCTGATCTCGACCAGCCCGAAGTCGCGGGTCTGGGAATGCGTCGCCGTCAGCGTCTTGCCGACCTCGACCCGGACGATGTCCAGCAGGTCGTCGGGCCGCACGCTCTGGCTCTGGACCAGCATCTTGACGAACTCCTCGGAGATGGCGACCTCCTCGGCCGGCCCGCGGTACAACGCCGGATCGGTGCCGTCGTCGACCGGCCAGGTCCGGTACGCGGGCTCGTAGCCGAACCGGGTCCCGGACTCGAAGGCGAAGCTGGCGTCGGGCACCACCTCGCGGACCCGCCGCACCGCGGCCAGGGCGATCTCCGGGTCGATGCAGATGCGGTCGACCAGCTCGCCGGCGCCCAGGTCGTACAGTGCCGCCCCGTTGCTGGCGATCACCGTCGGATGGGCTCCAGGCAGGTCCCGGATCACGTCCAGCCAGCGGACCGGTCGCCCGGTCGCGAACAGCACCGGGATGCCGGCGGCCTGGGCGGCGGCCACGGCGGCCGCGTTCTGCTCGCTCACCGAGCCGTCGGGGGAGAGGAAGGTGCCGTCGAGGTCGGTGACGATCAGCTTCGGCGACGTGGTGCGGTCGAAGTCGGCCGTGGGATCTTCGACAGGGGCTCCCCTGAGCTTGTCGAAGGGCTCGAGCCGGAAGGCGGCAGACACAGCTACAACCGGGAGCCCGGTGTGGACGGCGGGGCCGCCGTTGCCGTGCCGGTCTCAGTGGGCTGACTGCCGCCGCTCTCGGTGCCCGACGGGGAGGGCGACCCGGTGCCGGACTCGGTGCCGGACGGAGACGGCGACCCCGACTCGGTGCCCGACGCGGAGGGTGAGCCGGACTGCGGCGAAGGGGAGCCCGACTGCGGCGAGGGC
>DASQVF010000316.1:0-2491 GCA_035640915.1 Propionibacteriaceae bacterium | reverse complement strand
TCCAGGAGATCTTCCATGTGTCGCAGCGAGGTGACCCAGGACCCGTAGAGGGTGATCTGTTTGTGGATCAGCAGCTCGGAGACGGGGAAGCTGATCTGGCCGCCCTCGCCGACGAAGGCGCATCGTCCCCAGGTCCGGGTGTGGGTCAGGGCGAGCACCCGGGCGGCGCCGCTGCCGGAGCAGTCGATGCTGGCTTCGCAACCGCGGCCTCCGGTGAGATCGGCGATGCTGTCGCCGGCTGCCTCGTCGCCGGGGATCGCATGGTCGACCAGGCCCAGGTCGCGCGCAATTCTGAGACGTTCGGGGGCAAGATCGGTGCCGATGATCGGTCCGGCGCCCATGGCGCGGGCGAGCATCGCGGCGGCCAGGCCGACCGGCCCGAGCCCGGTGATGAGCAGGCGGTCCTGGCCGGACACCTGCAGGCGCAGCAGGCCCTCGTAGGCGGTGCCGAAGCCGCAGGAGACCAGGGCGCCGTCGACGTAGCTGAGCGGCTCGGGCAGCAGGATGCAGGTCGTCTCCTCGGCGAGGAGGTACTCGGCGTGGCCGCCGTCGCGCTGCCAGCCGTGCGCCGCCCGATGCGGCGACATGCAGCCGATCATGTAGCCGTGGCGACACTCCTCGCACACCCCACAGCCGGCGATGTGGTAGACGACGACCCGGTCACCGGGGGTGAGCCGCTTGCAACCCTCGCCGACGGCGACGACCTGTCCACAGGGCTCATGCCCGGCGATGACTCCTTGGTAGGCCTCCGGACCGGTACCGAGGTGCTGGCGGTAGATCGCGCGGATATCGCTGCCACAGATCGACGACGCCTTCATCTTGACCAGTACTTGGCCCGGACCCGGCTCCGGGACCTCCACCTGGACGCGCTCGACGCGGCTGTCTCCGGGCAGGACGACACCATTCATGGTGGTCACGAGTGCTCCTCTTCCTGGGGTAGCAAGCTTCCGATCAGTCGTCGAAGACGTGCCAGCAGATGGCGTTCCGGTGCTGCTGATCCTCGAGGACGAGTTCACGGACAGCGGCAGGGAGGTGCTCCCGCTGCCACTGCCGTTCCCCGGCCCGGGCTTGCGCAGCTTCGTCGGCGGGGACGGATGCGCCGACCGCCCTGATGGCGTACGCCGCGGCGCCCAGGTCATGCGCGGCGACGTGAGCCACCGCAACCGCCTGGCCCGCCGCTAGCGCGGCGAACTTCACGGGGTCGGGCATCCCGCGCGCCGCGGCATTCGCCTGGAAGGCCGCACGATGGGCGTCCCCCATCCGCGCCTCACCGCGGATCCAGGCTCGACCGACGTCGAGGGCGTCGCGGGGCCGGCTGTCGCCTGGTTGCTGATCTTCGAACAGGTGCAGCACGTGCTCGGCGCACAACAGGGCCCAGTCAGCCAACAGCCGGTGGTCTTCGTCGGTCAGAGTGCCTCCGCGACGGATGGTGATCAGCCGAGGGTCACGCTCTTTCGGGAGAATCGGCACACTCCCTTTCCTACACGACGCGCCGGACCTCGGCCCGAACGCACTGGTCGCCCGGTCCCGTTGCCGTCGATCAGCGGGAGCGGGAGCCGGCAGTGCGCACCTCGGGCGTTCGGGCGGCTGGCTGGCGGCGACGGGTGAGCCCGACTCCGGCGAGGACGATGGCGACACCGGCGGCGAGCCGCAGGGTGATCGGCTCGGCCAGAACAAGGGCGCCGAGGATGACCGCGACGACGGGCAGCAGGTAGGTGACGGTGGAGGCGAGGACGGGTCCGTCGTCGGTGATGATCCGGTAGTTGATCACGTAGGCGATCCCAGTGCCGACCACGGCGAGGGTGACGAGGGCGGCGATGGCGTCGGGTCGCCAGGCCGGGGCGGCCAGTCCGCCGAACGGGGTCGCCAAGACAAGGAGGCCGGCCGCGGCGATGAGCTGGCCGGCGGACAGCACGAGGGGCGGGAGGCCGCGGTTGGTGAGGTAGCGGCCCATGTAGACGTAACTGAGGCCGTAGCTGGCCGAGGCGCCGAGGCAGGCGAGAAGTCCGGGCAGCGGTGCGCTGTCGGCCCGCCAGGGCGACAGGATCAGCAGGGCCCCACCGAAGCCGAGAACCATGCCAACCCACTGCACCGCACGGAGCGGGTCGTGCCGGCGGGCAAGGAGGGCGAACAGCACCGTCCACAGCGGAGTGGTGGCGTTGATCGCGCCGGCCAGGTTCGAGTCGACGGTCTGCTCGGCGATGCCGAACAGGGTGTAGGGGATCGCGTTGGCCAGCAGAGCGGCGACCACCAGGTGCAGCCAGAGCCGTCGTCCACCGGGAAGCCGGAGTCGCACGGCGGCGAGGATCAGCACGAGCACGACCGCCCCGAGCGCGAGCCGGACGAAGGTCAGCTGCACCGGTGTGAAGCCGCGGAGGCTGATCTTGATCAACAGGAACCCGCTGCCCCAGATCAGGGCCAGGGCGGCGACCCGCAGCAGACCGGCCGGATTCACTCGCGCTCCTCGAGGGGGTGTCGTCGTCCCGGCCGT
>DASQVF010000315.1:0-2647 GCA_035640915.1 Propionibacteriaceae bacterium | reverse complement strand
CTTCGCCGAGCCGCACGGCTGGCGGATCCCCGAGCACTTCGACTCCGACTGGCGGCCGCAGCTGGAGCACAACGCCGACCGCCCCGACGACCCGTTCCAGCCGTACGGGGCCACCGTCGGCCACGGCCTGGAGTGGTCGCGCGTGCTGCTCCACCTCGAGGCCTCGCTGGGCGACCGGGCGCCGGACTGGCTCGCCCCGGCATCGGTGGCCCTGTTCGAGCGGGCGGCGGCGGACGGGTGGGCGGTCGACGGCGCCGACGGCCTCGTCTACACCACCGACTGGGCCGGGAAGCCGGTGGTCCGGGACCGGATGCACTGGGTGCTGGCCGAGGGCTTCGCGGCCGCCGCTGCGCTGCACCAGCGGACCGGCGATACCCGTTTCGCCGAGTACGCCCAAACCTGGTGGGCGTACGCCGAGCGTCACCTGATCGACCGGGACCGCGGCTCCTGGCACCACCAGCTCGACGCCGACAACGCCGTCATCGGGACCGTCTGGCCCGGCAAGCCCGACCTCTACCACGCCGTCCAGGCGACCCTGGTGCCGCGGCTGCCGCTGGCCCCCAGCCTGGCCGCGGCCCTCGCCGCCGGCCCGCCCACCACGCACACAAGGTGAACGATTCCGCGTGGTCTACCAACCCGAATCGTCCACCCTGTGCGATCGGCGACGAGCCGGCCCGCGGTCGACCTGGTCCTGCGGGTTCGGTGGGCGAAGGGGCAGGGCGAGGCTAATGATCCTGAAAGTGGCGCGGCGCCCGACTTGCGTGGATTCGCAGACTCGCCCAAGCCCTCGCCCTGTCCCTTCGCCCACCGAACCCGCAGGTCGAAGTCAGACGGCGCGGGCCTCGAGGAGCACGGCTTGTTCCGGGTTGAGGCCGGGGGCTGCGACGCCAGCCCGGCCCAGGGCGGTGCCGGACAGCACCACGCCGTCGAGCTCGTCCGTCCAGGCTCGCCAGGCCTCCTCGGGGGAGGACGGCGCCCACGGCACTCGGGCAGCCGGGGTGCCTCCCCACCAATCCGGCCGGGACAGCCCCCGAGGTCGTTGCCCGATCGGGACCGGCCGAACGCGGTAGCGCCGGTCCGGATCCAGGCCCGGCAGCGGCAGCCGACCGAGCTGCACCACGTCGGAGACGGCCATCGCCACGAACGCATAGATGGCGGCGGACCGGTCCGGCGCGACCACCCCGTGCAGCAGCACCGCCGGGTCCGGAGAGTCGAGCCGCACCAGGTCACCACCCAGCAGCAGCGCCCGGTGCTCCTTGTAGAAGGCGACCCACTCGGCCAGCTCGGCCAGCTCGTCCTCACCCGCCTTGGCCAGGTCCCACTCGATCCCCAGGTGCCCGAACAGCGCGGTCGCCGCTCGGAAGGACAGGTCGTGCATCCGCCCAGTGGTGTGCGAGCGACCGGAGGCGATGTGCGCGCCCAGCATCTCCGGCGGCAGCAGCTGGGTCGTCCACCGGAGCATCTGCTGCCGCTCCAGCGGGTCGATGTCGTCGCTGACCCAGACCCGGTCGGCGATCTCCATCACCCCCAGGTCCACCCGCCCGCCGCCGGAGGAGCAGGACTCGATCTCCAGGCCGGGATGGGCCGACTTCAGCTCCGCCATCAGCCGGTAGGCCGCCTGAGTTTGGGCGTGCACCCCCGGCTCACCGCCGGGGGAGTGGCCGGCGTCGATCAGGTCGCGGTTGTGGTCCCATTTCAGATAGCTGATCGGGTACTCGTCCAGAATCGCCAGCAGGGCATCGCGGATGTAGGCGTAGCAGTCCGGATGGCCCAGGTCGATCACCTGCTGGAAGCGGGACGAGACCGGCCAACGGTTCCCGGTGGCCAGGATCCACTCGGGATGGGCCCGCGCCACCTCGGAGTCCAGGTTGACCATCTCCGGCTCGATCCAGAGTCCGAACTGCATGCCCAGCCCGACCACCTTGTCCGCCAGCGGATGCAGCCCCTGCGGCCAGACCTCCGGTGACACGGTCCAGTCACCCAGTCCGGCCGCATCGTTGCGCCGGGCGCCGAACCAGCCGTCGTCGAGCACGTAGCGCTCAACCCCGAGTCTGGCCGCCCGCTCGGCAAGATCGACCAGCCGATCCTCGTCGTGGTCGAAATAGACCGCCTCCCAGACGTTCAGCGTTACCGGCCGGTCGACGTTCGGGTGGGTGGGCCGCGACCGCAGCCACCGGTGGAACCGGCGGGCCACCGCGTCCAGCCCGACCCCGTACGCGCCGTAGACCCAGGGTGTCCGGTACGCCTGGCCTGCGCCGAGGACCACCTCACCGGGCAGCAGCAGCTCACCGCCGCCGATCACCTGCTCGCCGGTGGACAACCGCTCCGCGTAGTGGGTGTGGTTGCCGCTCCAGCCGACGTGCACGGCCCAGATCTCCCCGTCGGCGAAGCCGAACCCTGGCGCACCGAGGTGCAGCAGCGTGGTCGCGTCCAGCCCGGTGCGGCCGTGGCGGCCCTCGCGCAGGTGGGTGCCGGTGGTGAGCGTACGCCGCTGCGGCGTCCGTTCCTTGCCCCAGTGCCCGGCGAAGTCAAGGATCTCCCGCGCGGTTGCCGGGACCGGGTAGGCGATCACGCAGTCGTTCACGGTGTACGCCTCGTCGGCCAGGTTGGTCACCTCAGCCCGGCTCCGGAGCAGCCCGGCCGGCGC
>DASQVF010000314.1:0-9288 GCA_035640915.1 Propionibacteriaceae bacterium | reverse complement strand
TACCTCGACGCGCGGTCGCTGCTGCCGCACGTCCCGCCGCTGGCCTACCCCGGTCAGGCCCTCGCGGTCGCGCTGTACGAGGTCGGCGGCGTCCGCTCGTGCGAAATCGGCACGGTGATGTTCGGTCGGCATCTCGACGGCACCGAACAGGCGGCGGGCATGGACCTGGTCCGGCTGGCCATCCCGCGCCGGACCTACACCCAGAGCCACATCGACTACGTGATCGAGGTCTGCCAGGCCGTGGCCGCGGAGGCGGACCGACTGCCGGGGTACCGGATCACCTTCGAGCCCTCGACGCTGCGCCACTTCGCGGCCCGGTTCGCGCCGCTCGGCGCACCGGCGTAAGGGCCGGGGCTCGGCATCCGTAGGGTGGGTCGAGCGACCAAGGAGGTAGCCATGACCGCGTCCCCTGAGCTGTCCGTCCAGCTCTACACCCTCCGCGAGGCCCTGGCGGACGACACCGATCGGACCCTCGGCGAGCTGGCCGAGCTGGGATTCCGGCAGGTGGAGCCATTCGGCCTGCCGCAGACGGCCGAGTCGCTGAAACCGAGCCTGGCCCGCTACGGCCTCACCGCCCCCACCGCGCACGGCAAGTTCATGGAGGCCGACCAGGAGGCGGCCTTCTCGGCGGCCCGGGACCTCGGCATAGAGACGTTGATCCAGCCGTCCGTCGACCGGGCGCGGTGGCAGGACGCGGCGGGCGTCGCGGCGCTGGCCGAGGAGCTCAACCAGGCGGCCGCCGCCGCCGCGGACTACGGCCTGCGGGTCGGCTACCACAACCATCACTTCGAGCTGGAGGCCCAGATCGAGGGCCGGCACGCGCTGGAGGTCCTGGCCGAGCAGCTGGATCCCGGAGTGGTGCTCCAGGTGGACACCTACTGGGCGTACGCCGGCGGCGCCGACGTCCCGGCCCTGCTCGGCCGGCTGGGCGACCGCGTGGCGGCGCTGCACATCAAGGACGGGGACGGGTCGCTGAACACCAAGGCCCAGACCGCCGTCGGCTCCGGATCCCTGCCGGTCCTCGACTTCATCGCCGCCGCCCCGGACGCCCTGCGGGTGGTCGAGCTGGACGACAGCGAGGGCGACCGGATGGCGGCCGTCGCGGCGAGCCGCGAATACCTGATGGCGGCCGCCGCCAGCTGAGTCCCGGCCGCGACACGCGCGGCGGCCGACTCTCGCAGGAACTCACGTGCACGTGACTTCCTGCAGCGATACCCACGTTGCAAAGTAGGTATCGCTACGGGAAGTCACGTGTACGTGGGTTCCTGCGAGAGAGGCCGCGGCGTCCAGGAGACCGGTCAGAGGGTGGCGGCGAACGGGTCCCAGTCGTCCGGCAGCGGCGGCTGCAGGTCGAACGTGCTGTCCACCGACACGAACGACGAGGACGTGATCGCCTCCTCGATGCTGATCATGGTGTCGAGGACGTGGTACGCCAGCTCGCCGGAGGCCCGGTGCGGCCGGCCGGCCCGGATCGCCCGGGCCATCTCCAGCACCCCGGTACCCCGCGAGGACAGCTCGGGCGGCCCGTCCAGCACCTCCGGCGGCTCGTTCGGCCGGGCTCGCCGCAGCACCACGTCGCCGTCGAACCGGTTGGGGTCGGGGAAGGCCGCTGTGCCGCCCGATCCGTTCACCTCGATCACCGTCCGGCGCTGGGCGGAGTCGAAGGAGAAGATCATCACGGCCGACTGGCCGGACCGGTATCGGGCCAGGACGCTGACGTGGGTCGGCACGCTCACCGTGATCTCCTCGCCGGCCAGGGGACCGGATCCGACGACCCGGGTTTCCCGCGCCCGCGACCCAGTCGCGGCCAGGGACTCCATCGGTCCGAAGATCTGGGCCACCGCCGTCAGGTAGTAGGGGCCCATGTCGAACAACGGTCCCGCCCCGGGCGCGAAGAAGAAGGCCGGGTTGGGGTGCCACGACTCCGGGCCGAGACTTTGCATCAGCACCAGGGCGGTCAGTGGCGTCCCGATGATGCCCTCCTCGAGCAGCCGCCGGGCGTGCTGCAGGCCGGAGCCGAGGAAGGTGTCCGGTGCGCAGCCGACGCGTACGCCGGCGGCGTCGGCCTGCTTGAGCAGGGCTACGGCACTCTCCCGGTCCACGGTGAGCGGCTTCTCGTTCCAGACGTGCTTGCCGGCGCTGATCGCCTGGCCGGCGACCTCGGCGTGGGCGTTCGGGGTGGTCAGGTTGACCACGATGTCGATGTCCTCGTCGGCCAGCAGGCTGTCCACCGTCCCAGACCGGGGTACGCCGAACCGCTCGGCCTGCTGCTGGGCGGCCTCCGGGATCAGGTCGGCCACCGCCACCACGGTGGTGTCGGGGAAGGAGTTGAGGTTCTCCAGGTAGGTCCGGCTGATGTTGCCGGCGCCGATGATGCCGACGCCGATGGGGCCGGTGCGGTTCACCACGTGATGATGTCCTCTCGACTGCGTTACTGGAACGGGTTGGGGTTGGTTCAGCACCAGTCTGGTGCAGGCCGCCGGCGCCCTCGAAGTGACCTTCGGCGGACCACGGCTGGCAGGCTGTGACCGTGCTGACCAACCGTCGCCACGTCGTGCGGGCAAGGCTGCTCGAGCGCGCCCGCGCTGACACTCGGGTCACCGGGGCGGCGATCACCGGTTCCGCGGCGGCCGGTCGCGAGGACCGGTGGTCCGACATCGACCTCTTCTTCGGTGTCACCGACGTGGCCGCGGTGCTGGCCGACTTCACCCGGCACCTGTACGACGAGCTCGGCGCCCTCTCCCACTTCGACCTGACCGCGGGCGCCGCCGCCTACCGCGGCTTCCTGCTGGAGAACGCGTTGGAGGTGGACCTCGGTTTCACCCCGGCGGAGGAGTTCCGGTCCTACGGTGAGGCGCCCTTCCGGGTCGTCTTCGGCAGGCCGAGCGCGCCGGGCCCGGCGCACCGAGTGGACCTCGACCAACTGGCCGGGCGGATCTGGCACCACGTGCTGCACGCGCGCAGCAGCATCGAACGGGGCCGGCCCTGGTTGGCGGAGTACTGGATCAGCCAAGCCCGGTTCCATACCCTGACCCTCGCCGCCGACCGCCACGGCCTCGACACCGCCTACGCCAAGGGCGCCGACTCCTTGCCGGAACCCCTCAAGGCGTCGCTGCAAGCCGGCCTGGTGCGTGACCTCGACCGTCGGGAGCTGTTCCGGGCCCTGGAGGCGGTGACGGCGGCGGCGCTGACCGAGCTGCGGCTGCACAGCGAGGCAACGGCTGACCGGCTCGAGGAGACCCTGCTGGCGCTCGCCCGGCTGTCGCCCGACCAGCAGTAGTTTCGGAGAGTGAGCACCCCTGGCGTGCTGACCCGCTCGGCACGGTCGCTCCAGACCAGCTCGGCCCTGGTCCGGGCGTTCCGCCGCTCGCCGGTCGACTTCCTGGGCGTCCTGGCCGCCAACGGTGCCCGCACCACGCCGCTCCGGATGGGGCCGGAGCGCGTGCTCCTGCTGGACGAGCCGGCCGAGGTGTGGGAGCTGCTGACCACGCACGCGCGGCGTACGACGAAGGGCCGCGGACTTGTTCGCGCCAAGGTCCTGCTGGGGGAAGGGCTGCTCACCAGTGAGGGTGAGGTGCATCGGCGCCATCGCCGGGCGCTGCAGCCGGCGTTCCATGCACAGCGGATCGCCGAGTACGAAGCGCTCTTCGCCCGCGCGGCCCGGGACACCGCCGACCGGTGGACCGACGGTGGCGAGGTGGACCTGGTCGCCGAGATGTCGGCGCTGACGCTCGCCGGCGTGGGTACGGCGCTCTTCGGCTCCGACCTGCGGGAGCCGGCGCCGCGGATCGCCCGGGCGCTGACCGATCTGCTCGAGGGCTTCCGGCTGGCCATGGCGCCCGGCGGTGCCGCATTGCTGCGGTCACCGTTGCCGGTCGCCACTCGGGTGCGCTCCGCCAAGGCGGACCTGGAGAACGTGGTCGACGACCTGCTCCGCGGCCGCTGGGCGGACGGCGCTGCACCCGGACCGGTGCTCGAGCTGCTGGCGGCCCAGCCGGATCTCCCCGACGAGCAGATCCGCGCCGAGGTGATGACGTTGCTGCTCGCCGGACACGAGACCACGGCCATGGCTCTCACCTGGGCGCTCGCGGCGCTCGGCCAGGCGCCACCCCTCCGCGCCGAGCTCGAGGCCGAGTGGGACGCCGCCGGACGCCGGCCCTCGGCCGCGGCGGGCCTGGGGGACGGGTTGCCGCTGACCCGGGCCGTTCTCACCGAGACGCTCCGGCTGTGGCCGCCGTCCTGGATGTTCAGCCGCCGGGTCCTCGAACCGCTGGACCTCGGTGGACGCACCGTGCCCGCGGGGACGATGTGCCTGATCAGCCCGCTGCGATTGCATTCGGACCCGCGGTGGTGGACCGAACCCGAGCAGTTCCGCCCCGAGCGCTGGCTCCGTAGCGTCCCCCGGGAGGCCGCCGTCTTCGACCCGAAGGAGCCGGGGCAGCCGCGCGGGGCGTACCTGCCGTTCGGAGCAGGACCGCGGATGTGCATCGGGGAGCAGTTCGCGTGGACCGAGGCGGCCATCATGCTGGCCGAGCTCGGCCGCGCCTGGCGGCTCCGCGTAACCGAGGCTCCGCGGCCGGGCCCGTCCTCGATGACGCTGCGGCCGGCCGGCTCCGTGCGGGCGACCACGGAACGACGCTGATCGGGGCTCGCCGTCGGATGTGCCGCGGACCGGTTACTCAGCCGTGCAGGCCTGGTCTGCGCCCGCCGAGGTCACCGCCGGCGCGAGCCGAACAACCAGCGATAGCCGAGGTAGTTGGACACCATGCCGACGCCCATCGCACAGACCTTGGCCAGCGGCTCGAGAAGGTCATGGGAGAGGCTGGGTACGACCAGCGCGCCGAGACCGAGCACCGCCCAGATGACCGCGGACTGGACCAGCAGTCCGGAGATCAGCGTCACCGCGACGAACTGGACAACCGTTCCCTGGACGCTGCGAGTGGTCCGGAAGACGAACACCCGGTTCAGCAGGTAGCTCACGCAGAGCGTGATCGTGGTGGAGAGGACGTTGGCGACCAGGGGGTGGAGACCCACGACAACGGCGAACAGGGTGAACAGCCCGAGGTCGAGCAGGCTGTTGAACACCCCGACGAGGACGTAGCGCAGGAACGATCCCTTGCTCCCGGTCGCAGCGGCGCTGTCGGTCGAGGTCGGCAGGCGGATCACCACGGATCGGCGCGTACGACCGCCGGCCAGCGCAGGTACTCGAGCCGGGCCGCCTCCTCGCGGGCTCGGAGGACTCCGTTCAGGATCAGGCCCACCACGAAGGTCAGGATGGCGATGAGGATGAGGGAGGAGGCGAGGACGGCGGTGGGTAGCCGGGGGACAAGACCGGTCTCCCAGAACTCCACGATCACCGGAACGCCGAGGATCAGCGCGAGGAGGGTGAACAACACCGTGCCGAGCCCGTAGAACACGACCGGACGCTCGTGTTGCAGCAGCTGCCCGATCAGCCGAAGGATCCGGAAGCCGTCGTGGTAGGTGCGCAGCTTGCTCACGCTGCCGTTGGGACGGTCCTTGAACCCGACCGGGATCTCGGTCTGCGGCACCCGGAGGCGCATCGTGTGGACCGTCAGCTCGGTCTCGATCTCGAACTCCCGGGAGAGCGCGGGGAACGACTTCACGAATCGGCGGGAGAAGACGCGGTAGCCGCTGAGCATGTCCGTCACCGTCTCGCCGAACAGGAACCCGACCAGGCGGTTGAACAGGCGGTTGCCGGCCTCGTGTCCCGGGCGGTAGGCGCTCTTGCCCGCTGCCACTCGGCGAACGCCGAGCACGTGGTCCAGGGGACCGTTCTCGAGGGCGGCGATCATCTCCGGTGCGGCACCGGCGTCGTAGGTGTCGTCGCCGTCGATCAGGAGATAGATGTCGGCGTCGATATCGGCAAAGGCCCGCCGGACCACGTTGCCCTTGCCCCGACGCCGCTCCGTGCGCACGATGGCGCCGGCGTCGGCCGCGACGGCGGCGGTGCGGTCGGTGCTGTTGTTGTCGTAGACATAGACGGTGATGCCGGGAACGGCTCGCTTGAGGTCACACACCACCGAGGCGACTGCCGCCTCCTCGTTGTAGCAGGGCACGATCGCCGCGATCCTCGGGGCGCTGGCCATGACATCTCCCTCACGTGCGGCCGCGAATCTGCTTCGGAACGGTTCGCCATCCTAAGGTGGCTCGGCGCGTTCGCCACCCTCATGGCACGATCTCGGTCGGCTACAGCCCCTCACCACGACGACTCCACCCGACAACGGATGGCGAGTTCTGGTGTCGCCCGTCGCACTTCCTTGTCCGATCCGTAAGGTGGCGGGGTGCCGCCAGACCTGGCTCCCGACGCAGCGATCTCGGCTCGACTGCGTAGGTCGGTCGCATCGATCGATCTGACGGCGGCTCTGCTGGCCCTCCTGCTCGCCGCCTTCCTCGTGGTCGGGGCATCGTTCCACGCAACCGACAGCACGGCCTGGTTCGCCTCCTCCCAGGGCGCCGTCGTCGGCAGTGCGCTGAGCACCCTGGTGATCGCGCTGCTGCTCTACCTGGCGATCAGGACTCTGTACGGGTGGCTGGATCGGCGCTGGGATCGACAGCCGAACCCCGCCGTCCACGTGATCTCGATGCGGCGGGCCCTCGGCCGCTGGCTGCTGCCCACCTTCGGCGTCATCTGGGCCGGCTGGCTCAGCTGGCTGCTGATCCACTATCCGGGAAACGTCGACTCCGACACCATCACGCAGCTGTTGCAGTGGTGGGGGCTCGCAGCCAGGGTTGATCATCACCCCTGGTTCGACACGGTGATCTTCGGCTGGTTCTGGGACGTGGGCCGCGCCGTCGGCGACCTCAACGTCGGGCTCTTCGTCTTCCTGGCGTTCCAGGTGACGACCACGGCGCTGGGGATGGCCCTGGCGCTGACCTACCTGGGGCGTCTCGGCCTGTCGGATCCGGCGCGCTGGGTGCTGACGGTGTTCGTCGCCGTCTTCCCGATCTTCCCGATCGCCGTCTCGGGAATGAGCAAGGACACGTTCGCCGGCGTCTTCTGGCTGCCGTTCCTGGTGCTCTTCGTCGAGGCCGTCCGCACCCGCGGGGAGGTCCTGTGTCGACCCTGGGTCGGCGTCGCCGCGATCGCTCTCGCCATCCCCCTCGTACTGGCCAAGCGCACGAACGTCTACGTCCTCGTCCTGTGCGTGGTCGTGCTGCTGCTGATCGCCGCGTGGCGCACCCGGTTGCGGATCTTCCTCGGTACCGCCCTGATCCTGGCTGTGACGAACGTCCTCTGGCCGCACGTCGTGCTGCCGGCCCTCGGGGTCCAGCCCGGAACGGCCGTCGACTCGCTATCTATCCCGGTCCAGCAGACGGCCCGGACGGTCGCCCGACACGGAGACAGCATCCCCGCCGCCGAACGCGCGGCGATCGACGCCGTCCTTCGCTACGACGGGCTGGCCAAGGCGTACGTGCCCCGCCGTTCCGACGCGGTCAAGGGCCGGTGGAACCGCGACGCGACCGGTGAGCAGAAGCTCGCGTACGCCCGGGTCTGGTTCGCCCAGCTGACCCGGTATCCCGGGACGTACCTCGCCGCCACCATCAACAACACCTACGAGTACTTCGCGCCCCTGACCGCAGTGGCCACCCCGAGCACCCTCAACCTGGAGCGCTACATCGACTTCTGGCGGTCGCGGAGCTTCCCGGGCACCACTCGAGCCCAGATCGAGGAGATCGCGTACGCCCTGTATCCGCTACCCGCGCTGGACACCGTCCGCGCGGCGGTGGATCACGGGGCGAGGACGCTGATCTCGGGAAACCTGTTGGCGAGTAAGGCCTTTCACTGCTCGTGGCTGCCCTTGCTGGCCCTCGGGTTCGCCCTCCGCCGCCGTAGCTGGATGCTCGCCCTCGCCACGGTGCCTCTTCTGCTCAACCTGGGCGTCCTCGTCGCCGGGCCGATCGCGCTGCCGCGGTACATGGTCCCGATGCTCCTGGGCAGTGTGCTCCTGATCGGGCTGATGCTGGTGCCCGTCCGCTGGCTGCCTGCCGGTCGAGCCCCCGACGAGACCCGTCCGGGCGCGGATCGAGCCGACGCCAACGAGACTCCCGAGCCCGTGCCGGCGGCGGTGACTGGGGCTGGCGACTAGGCGACCCGCGCCGAGTCCTGGCGCTCGGCATCTCCCATTCCGTCCAGGACATCCGGCAGGACGCCCTCCGCGATCACGCCGAGCCGCTTGGTCGCCCGGGTCACCGCGACGTAGAGGTCGGACATCCCACGCGGTGACTCGCGCAGGATCGCGGCCGGATCGGCGATCAGGACCGAGTCGAACTCGAGGCCCTTCGACTGGTCCACCTCGAGGATCGCCGTGGCGGCGCCGAGCAGCGCCGGGTCCGATCCGGAGGCGACCCCGGGCAGTGCGGCCGAGACCAGGGCGGTGAGCTCGGCGTACCGCGACGTCGGCACGATGACCGCGAGGCGTCCGTCGCCGATCCGTGCCTGCTCGGCCTCGACGGCGTCGACCACGGTCCGGGCGAAGTCGTCGGCGGGCACGGATTCGCTCCACGGAACCACCCCCGTGGACCGCGCCGACACCGGCGGCACAGCCGAGGGGTCGATCGCGGTAAGCACGTCGCCCGCCACGGCCATGATCTCGGCCGGGGTGCGGTAGTTCACGGTCAGCTCCGCGGCACGCCAGCGGCCGGGCGCGTACCGGTCCAGCAGCTCCGCCCAGGACCGCACCCCCGCATCACTGCCCGCCTGGGCCAGGTCACCGACCAGGGTCATCGACCGGCGCCGACAGCGGCGCATCACCATTCGCCATTCCATCGGCGACACCTCCTGCGCCTCGTCGACGATCACGTGCCCGAACTGCCAGGTGCGGTCGGCCGCCGCGCGTTCCGCGATCGTGCCGGGTGCCTCGCGGTGCTGGGTCCGCTCCGCCATCAGGTCGATGAACGGGTTGACGTCGAGGGGGTCGATCGTCAATCCGTCCGCGGCGAGTCGGGTGTGGACGACATCGCGCATGTACGCCAGGTGCTCGGCGTTCTCGGCGGCGCGCTCGGCGTCCGCCTGGCGGCGCGGCCGTACCGCCGCCGCGGTCTCGCCGAGCAGTTCGGCCGCCTCGTCGAGCAACGCCACGTCGGCCCGCGTCCAGGGTTCGCCCGGCTCGCGGTGCAGCGTGGCGAGCTCGGCCGCGGAGAGATCCGGCGCGGCGGCGGCGAGGCGCTCCGGGGAGGACCAGAGCAGGGTGAGCAGGCGCTCGGGGGTGACGTCGGCCTTCGACCGGTCACGGCGTACGGCCCGGACGGCGCGGGCGAGAACGTCGG
>DASQVF010000313.1:0-2613 GCA_035640915.1 Propionibacteriaceae bacterium | reverse complement strand
ACCGGCCCGGTGTAGCCGACCTGCGAGACGTCCTTGGAGTTCGAGGGATCCCACTTGACCACGTACTCGTAGCTGCCGTCGCCGTCCACGTCGCCGACGCTCATGTCGTTGGCCGAGTAGGTGTACCTCTCCCCCGTCGGCGTGACGCCGTCGGCCGGCTTGGTCAGCGGCAGGTCCACGTACGCCTGCGACCACGGGTTCACCGCGCTGCTCCGCCGCCCCTCACGGCCGCGGACCACCGGGACCACCCGGTAGCTCGCGTTCGGAGTCCCCGCCCGGTCCAGGTAGTTGGTGCTGTCGGTCACCGTCGCGAGCAGCGTCCGGCCGCGGTAGACCCGGAACGCCGGACCGCGCAGGCCCTGGTCGGACGCTCCGGTCACCTCCTCCCCCAGCAACCGCCAGCTCAGGAACACGCCCTCCGACGTCGCCGCCGCAACGAGGCCCCGGTCGAGCTTCTCGAGCTGAACGCCGCGGGAGGACGGTCGCGGGGAGTCCGCCGACGCCGTCGCCGTCATCCCGGTGAGGGCCAGTGCCGCGACGGCCGCCACCGAAGCCGGGCGTAGCCATCTGCTGGTCGTTGTCATGCGGTAACCCCGTTCGGTGAGAAAGCGCTTACTGAAACGTAGCGAGCGCTTCTCGACGATGTCAACGGAACCCGTACGAGTTCCCTAGCCGACTCCGTCGGCGGGCCGGGCCGTCGGCAAGCAGCCGCGGCGTCACGAGGGCGACCAGGAGCAGGAGCACCGCCCCGACGGCCGCCACCAGCCGGAAGCCGTCGACGAAGGCCACCTGAGCGGCGTGGATCAGCTCGGCCGCCTGTGGCGGAGACAGTCGGGCGGCTTGGTCGAGGGCGTCACCGATGGTCTGGGTGTTGACGCCGGTGCCGGCGGTTCCGCTGCGGTACGCGGCGCCGGCGAAACTACCGAAGAGTGCGATGCCGAGAGCGCCGCCGAGGTTGGTGACGGTCTCCAAGGTGGCGCCAGCCACCCCGGCCTTGTCGGCCGGAAGTGCGGCGACCGCTGCGTCAGTGGTCACCTGGTAGACCGGCGCGAGCCCGGCGGAGTAGACGACGCTGCCGAGCACGAACACGAGGAGGCCGGTGGACGTGCCGACCGCCGCGACGATCCCGAAGCCCGCCGCTGAGACGGCGAGGCCGGCGGTGAGCAGGCGTCCTCGGTTGAGCTTGATCCCCAGCCGGGGCGCGACCAGCCCGCCGAGGGCGTACGCGGCTGCGCTGGGGATGGTCCAGAGACCGGCCTCGAGCGGGGACAGGCCGAGGACCGCTTGGAGGTACTGGCCGATCAGCAGCTGGGTGCCGTAGAGCACCGCGAAGGCGACGGCGTTGCCGACCAGCGGCACGGAATAGCTGCGGGTGCGGAACAAGCCGAGGTCGAGCACGGGATCGGCGACGCGACTCTGTCGCCGCAGGAAGCCGGCCAGCAGCACGCCGCCGATAACCCCGATCGTCATCGGGAGGAACGGCGGGACCTGCGCGCTGAGCTGCTTGATGGCGTAGGTCGTCGCCAGCAACCCGACGATGGCCATGGCCACTCCCGGCACGTCGACTCGGCGGACGCTGTTCTCGCGGTACTCGGGCAGCGTGTGCGGTCCGAGTACCAGCAGGACGACCATCGCCACCGGCGTCAGGAGAAACACCGCGCGCCAGGACATCGCCTCGATCAGCACGCCACCGATGAGCGGCCCGAGGATGCCGCCGAGGGCGAAGCTGGCTGTCCAGATCCCCAGGGCCACCGCCCGCTGCGACGGAACCGGAAACATCGACCGGATCAGCGAGAGCGTGGATGGGCCCAGCATGGCCGAGCCGACACCGATCAGGCCTCGGCAGAGGATGAGGCCGGCCGGGCTCCAGGACAGCGCGGCGCCGACTGAGGCCAGCCCGAAGACGGCCGCCCCGAGAAGGAGCAGTCGGCGCCGGCCGAACCGGTCCGCGAGCAGACCCATGGGCAGCAGGAGCCCGGCGACCAGGAAGACGTAGATGTCGGAGATCCACAACAGCTGCGTGGCGCTCGGCCGAAGCTCTCCGGCCAGCTGCGGCAGCGCGAGGTTCAACAGGTTGGAGTTGACCGAGATCAGCATGCACGGCACGGCGAGCAGAGCCAGGCCGACCCACTCGCGAGGCCGCGCGCGCGACCCGACCGAGGTATCCGTCGCAACCGGGTCCATGAATCGATCATGGCGACTCTACTGACACCAGTCAACTGCCTACGATGGTGTTAGCGGCTGAGCAATGCTCGAGCGGGAGCGCCGTCGGCGCCCGGGATCCGCAGCGGCAGGCAGGTCAGCTGCCACGGACCGGGCTCCACCGACCGCAGGTCGAGCGTCTCGATGATCGTGACGCCCGCGTCGAGCAGCACTTCGTGGGTCGGGGCCGGGTCGTCGTACGGTGCGATGGACAGGTAGTCGATGCCGATCGTCCGTACCCCTCGCTCGACCAGGGCGGCGGCGCCGTCGGCGGTCATGGCCACGAAGTCCTCGACGAAGGACGGGTCATCCCAGAGGGCGGAGTTGGTCGTCTTGAACAGGAGCCGGGTGCTGCCGGCCGGAATGTCGAGCTGGTCGAGACGGGCGGCGTCGATCATTGCCGTCGTCGAC
>DASQVF010000312.1:0-5225 GCA_035640915.1 Propionibacteriaceae bacterium | reverse complement strand
CGCGATGCCGGGCGGTCAGGGTCCGGGTGGGCTTGGGGAGCAGGGCGTCCCCGAGCCGGTGCCACCACGGCGTACGGTCGGCGGTGGCGAGTCGGGCGAGACGGTCGTTGGCCGCCTCGGCGGCGAAGTCCTGCCGACGCTGCTCGGTGAGGAGCTGGACGGTGTAGTCGGTGTTCATGGTTCCAGCCTCGGGCTAAGCCGCCCTCGGCACATGGGACGAAGTCCCCATCTTTGCCCGACCGCCGGGCCTGAGGTACCTAAGGTGCCTTAGGCCGCGCCCCGCCCGCGGACACGTTCTTTCTGCGCCGGAGTCTCTGCAACCGGCAGCGGTCCGCCGAAACCGACGTTACGTAGGTTGCTGCCGCTCTACGCAGGTTGCAACCCGCGCAGAGTGACGGGTACCTACGTAAACGTAGGTTGCGGCCACGCGGGATGGGCTCGAGGGGGCCAGGCGGCGGGGTCGCGGGATGGGGTCGCGGGATCAGGCGGCGGGCTGGACGATTCAGGCGGCGACTGGCAACGTCAGGCCGGCGAGCCCGTCGACAACGCTGGGCAAGTCGGCGATGGCAGCCTGCTGCTCTCGGGCGGCATCCTGAGCCTGTCGAGGGGCTGTCGGCGGACTTGGACAGGCTCAGCCCGCAATCACAGGCTGCGCAGGGTCTTCAGCAGCGGCTCCGCCGCCTGGGCCAGGAACTCGAACTGCCCCTCGTCGCCCACCTGGACCAGAGCGATGTCGGTGAAGCCGGCCTCGACGTAGGCCTTCACCGCCTCGCCGATGGCGTCGAGGTCCGGACCGCACGGGATCTGCTGGGCCACGTCCTCCGGACGCACGAACTGGCTCGCTCCCGCGAACCCGGCCGGGGTCGGCAGGTCGGCGTTCACCGCCCAGCCGCCGGCGAACCAGCGGAACTGGTCGTGCGCCTTGGCCAGTGCCTTCTCCTGGTCCGGATCCCAGCAGATCGGGATCTGGCCGATCTTGCGCGAGTTCGAGTTGCCCTTCTCGGCGTCCCAGGCCGAGATCGCGTCCGCGTCCGGCTCCACCGCGATCATGTGATCGGCCAGCGGCGCGAACCGCGCGATCGACTTCTCGCCGGACACCGCGATGCCGATCGGCACTCCGCCCTCCGGCGCGTCCCAGATCCGCGCCGAGTCGACCCGGAAGTAGTCGCCCTCCCAGGTGGTCAGCTCACCGCTGTGCAGCTCGCGGATGACCGTGGCCGCCTCCTCCAGCATCGCTTGGCGCTGGTCGATGGGTGGCCAGCCCTCGCCGGTGACGTGCTCGTTGAGGTTCTCACCGGAGCCGAGACCGAGCGTGAACCGGCCGTCGGACAACAGCTGCAGGGTCGCGGACTTCTGGGCCACCACCGCCGGGTGGTAGCGCTGGATCGGGCAGGTCACGTAGGTCATCAGCTCGACCCGCTCGGTCGCCTGGGCGACGGCACCGAGGACGGTCCACGCGTACGGCGCGTGGCCCTGGCTGGTGAGCCACGGCGAGTAGTGGTCGCTGCTGACCTCGAAGTCGAACCCGACCTGCTCGGCCGCGATCGCGTACCGGACCAGGTCCTTCGGGCCGCTCTGCTCGGTCATCAGGGTGTAGCCGAGGCGGACCAAGGGTCAGCCCTCCTTGCCGGTCTGGGCGCGCAGCCGATCGATGTGCTGGGAGGCCTCCGCCTTGGACAGATCGGCGGGCAGCTCCTCGCCGGCCTGCCGGGCCAGCGTGTCCAGGTAGCTCTTCTGCGACGCCGTCATCGGGTCGTCGCCGCTCACCCAGTCGCTCGGGTCCTTCTCCAGGGTGTCGTTGCCCGGGGCGGAGGCGCCGATGGTCTCGCCCTGGTCGGGAGACGCCTGGTATCCACCGGCCTCCTCCTGGGCGGCCGGGGTGGTCTCGGATGCGAATTCGCTCATGGTTCACACGGTATTCGGCCCTACTGACAGCTGCGTGCCATGGGTGCGCGGCCCAACCGGTCCGCGATCTGTACGAACGATGCCAATTCGTTATATATGCCCTAGCATGTTCGGTGCTTGCGGACCTATCGGCGCGTAAGGGTCGAGATCGAGGGTGGGTCGTTCGTGGACAGTCCCGTGTTCAACGACGCGTCCGGAGCGCGGTTGTCCGCGATCCAGTGGGGGAGCCGGATCCTCCTGGCCCTGGTGGTGCTGTTCGGTGTCGCCCTGGCCCTCACCCTGCGCAGCCACGTCAGTGTCCCGGGCCTGGAGCGGCTCATGCCCGGCCTGGACGCCAACCAGGTGCGCCCCCTGGTACGCACCGGGCCGTCGAACCGGCCCGCCGAGCGCACCGCGGGGAGGACGGGACCGAGTACGCCCCAGCCGCGGCCGGCCACCTCGCCGAAGGCCAGCCGGGTGCCGACGACCGCCGCGGTGCAGACCGCCGAGACCCGGCGGGTAGTCGGTCCGTCGACCGTTCCACCGGCGATCGAGCCGACCA
This sequence comes from Propionibacteriaceae bacterium, assembly GCA_035640915.1. Classification (GTDB taxonomy): domain Bacteria; phylum Actinomycetota; class Actinomycetes; order Propionibacteriales; family Propionibacteriaceae; genus Microlunatus. The sequence goes on along the minus strand of DASQVF010000312.1, from coordinate 2,779 downwards.
GTGCCCCCAGCCTCCGAGCGACGGCCGGTCCGACCGCATCCGCGAGCCCGACCGGCGCGGCGAGCCCGACCGATTCGGTGAGTCCGACGACCAGGACCGTGGGTCGGGGAACCGTGAAGCCGCGGAACCCGAAGGCTGCGACGCCGAGCCCGGCCAAGCAGCAGGCACCCGGGCAGAATCGAACCCCGAAACCCAAGCCGGATCGTGACCTCGGCTGACCGGCGAGGATGACCCGCCGACCGAACCCCGACCCGCCGCGAACGCACTGGGTGCTGCTCTCGGTCCTGATGGCCATGTTGCTGGTCGCCATGCTCATCTCCGGGGTCGCCGGCGGGCAGGTCGGTGAGGGCGCTCGTTCTCCCGCCTCCCGGAACAGCGGCGGCTGGGTGCCGGAGGCGATCCGGCGTGGTGGTCCGGTGATCGATGCCAACCATCCCCGGCAGGCCGGCCTCAGCGTCCCGGATCGGCACGTCGTCCTGACCTTCGACGACGGACCGACGGCGTACACCGCCGACATCCTCGATGTGCTCGCCGAGGAGGGCGTGCCGGCCACCTTCTTCGTGGTCGGCACCCAGGCGGCCGAGCATCCCGACCTGATGCGCCGGATGTACGCCGAAGGTCACGAGGTCGGTGTGCACACCTTCACCCACGCCAACCTGGCCAACGTGAGCGCGCTCCGGCAACGCATCGAGCTGGACCAGACCCAACTGGCCATCGCGGCCGCAACGGGTCGGATGACCAGCCTGCTGCGGCCGCCGTACTCCTCCGAGATCTCGGCACTGCTCCCGTCGGACTGGCGGGTGCTCGGCAGGGCCGAGGGGTACTGGGTGATCTACACCGACCTGGACACCCGGGACTGGGAGCGGCGAGGAGCGGACGCGATCGCCCGGGCCGGGCTGCCCCGAGGCAACCGAGGGGCGATCGTCACGATGCACGACGGGGGCGGTGACCGGACACAGACCGTCGCGGCGCTCCGGATGATGATCAACGAGCTGCGCCAACGCGGCTACACCTTCGACACCGTGAGCTCGGCGGTAGGGCTGTCTTCGCCCTGGCACGTCGCCTCGCCGGTCCAACGCCTCCAGGGGCACCTGGTCAGCGGGATCGTCCGGCTCTCCACGCTGTGGGTGGTGCTGCTCAAGATCGCCTTCGTCCTGCTCGCGGCGCTGGCCGTGGCCCGGACCGTGCTTCTGGTCCTGGTGGCCCGCCGCCACGAGCGGGACCGCTCGCCGGCCCGTCCGGGCTTCGCTGGTCCCTGGCCGGCGGTGTCTGTGGTGATCCCGGCCTACAACGAGGAGCTCGGCATCGCCGCCACGGTGCAGTCGCTGGCCGCCTGCGACTATCCCGAGCTGGAGATCGTCGTCGTCGACGACGGCTCGACGGACGCGACGTCAGCGGTCGTCGCCGGCTTGAGCATTCCCGGACTCCGGCTGCTTCGTCAGGCCAATGCCGGGAAGCCCGCCGCGCTCAACGCGGGGATCCGCGCGGCCCGGCATGAGGTGCTGGTCCTGGTCGACGCGGACACCGTCTTCGAGCCGGACGCTATGAAGGCTCTGGTGCGACCGCTGGCCGAGGCGCGCCGATCGCTCGTCGGAGCTGTGTCGGGCAACACCAAGGTCGGTAACCGGCGCGGACTGCTCGGCCGGTGGCAGCACATCGAGTACGTGATCGGCTTCAACCTCGACCGCCGCATGTTCGACGTGCTGCAGTGCATGCCCACGGTCCCCGGGGCCATCGGCGCCTTCCGGCGAGAGGCGCTGACCTCGGTGGGCGGGGTCAGCGAGGACACTCTCGCCGAGGACACCGACCTCACGATGGCGATCTGCCGCGCCGGGTGGCGGGTGCTGTACGTGCCGGAGGCCCGGGCGTGGACCGAGGCGCCGGCCACCCTGGGCCAGCTGTGGCGGCAGCGTTACCGCTGGTGCTACGGAACCATGCAGGCGATGTGGAAGCACCGCGGTGCCATCCGGCAGTCCGGCGCCGCCGGCATGCTGGGACGCCGCGGGCTGCCCTACCTGTTTGTCTTCCAGGTGTTGCTCCCACTGCTGGCCCCGGTCATCGACATCGCCACGGTGTACGCGGTCCTTTTCGCTCAGACGCCGGAGCTGGTCGTCGTCTGGCTCGCCTTCTTGGCCCTGCAGCTGCTGGCCGCCGGGTACGCCTTCCGGTTGGACCGCGAGCGGCTGGGACCGCTGTGGAGTCTGCCCCTGCAGCAGCTGGTCTACCGGCAGCTGATGTACCTCGTGGTGATCCAGTCCGTGGCCAGTGCCCTCTACGGGCTGCGGCTGCGCTGGCAGGCGATGCGCCGGACCGGGGAGATGGACGCGGTGCCCCTGTCGGTGGGTGTCGGTCCACAGCCCTAGCCCTGCCGGCCCCCTCCCAGGAACTCACGTACACGTGAGTTCCTGCAGCGATACCTAGGTTGCAACGTGGGTATCGCCGCGGGAACTCACGTGTACGTGGGTTTCGCCAAAGGAGAGGGCGGAGGCCGGCCGCGTGGAAGCGGGACGCGCAGGCGTCACTCCCAGGCCAGACCCTCAGCCGGGAGCACCCGGGCGCCCCGGCGGGCGGGCAGGACGCTGGCCAGCAGTCCGGCGGCCGCCGCTACCGCGACCACCAGCAGCAGCTGACCCCAGGGCAGCACCAACGGCGTCTCGGCGACGATCGGCCGGACCAGGGTCAGCACCCCGACCCAGGCGAAGAGCACGCCGACAGCGGTGCCGAGCACGGTGGCCACCGTGGACACCAGGGTGGCCTCCGCGGCGAGCATGGCCCGCAG
>DASQVF010000311.1:0-12149 GCA_035640915.1 Propionibacteriaceae bacterium | reverse complement strand
GCCGCGACCACGGTCTGCACCGCCTCGGCGACCGTGGCTGCTCTGACGGACTCCGACTCCACCCCGGCGGCGGCCCGGGCACCCGCCCAGTAGTAGAGGGACACCATCTCCATTGGAGTAGTCTCCCCGCAATACTTTCTTCCGCGCTCCCAGCAGCGGGCGGGCCGGAGGAGGCGGGCCGAACGTCCCCTAGCGAAGGAGACCGCGATGGCCACTTTGCTACTGCTGACCAACGACATGCATGCGTCCAGCGAGATCCTGCCGGCGCTCGAGCTCCTCCCCCACACCGTCAAGATCGCCCCCGCCGAGGCCACCGCTCTGCTGGACGCGCCGTCGGCCGACGTTCTGCTGCTCGACGCCCGTCGCGATCTGGTCGGGGCGCGGTCCCTGTGCCGGCTGATCGAGACCACGGGCAAGGAGGCGCCGCTGCTGGTGATCGCCAGCGAGGGCGGGTTGACCGCGCTGTCCTCCGACTGGGGTTTCGACGACCTGCTGCTCGCCACCGCGGGTCCGGCCGAGGTCGAGGTCCGGCTGCGGCTGGCGATGAGCCCGAGCGTGGCGGCCAACGTCGACCCCGTGATCCAGACCGGCAACATCCTCATCGACGAGGCCGGCTACAGCGCCAAGCTCAACGGCGTCCAGCTGGACCTGACCTATACCGAGTTCGAGCTGCTGAAGTACCTGGCCCAGCACCCTGGCCGGGTGTTCAGCCGGCAGCAGCTGCTCAGCGACGTCTGGGGATACGACTACTACGGCGGCACCCGGACCGTGGACGTCCATGTCCGCCGGCTGCGGGCCAAGCTCGGTCCCGAGTACGAGTCGGTCATCGGCACTGTGCGCAACGTCGGCTACCGGTTCGTCACTCCGGTCGAAGAGCCCAGCCGGAGCTGACGGCGGACTGGCGCGTCGGCTACGAGACGTCCTCGGCGCTCGGCCGTCGCGGCTGTGCGCGGGCGATCAATCGGCGCATGTGGGCGGGTAGCGTCCCCGGCGGACCACTGGGGCGCAGGAACTGCACCCCGGCGAGCGCCTGGGCGGCGAGAACGAACAGCAGGGTGAAGGCCAGCAACACCGCGGAGGTGGCGGTCCACCCGGCCGCCGCGCTGCCGGCCATGCCGGCCAGCAGCCCGACCAGGGCCACCGGGTAGGAGACCAGGTGGGCGATCCACGACAGCCGGGCCTCGGTATGCAGGTCCTCCGGGCGTACGCCGCGCCAGGACGCCATGGCGATCCGCCAGACGAACAGCTGGAGAACGCAGATGGCCAGCATGACGATCGCAGCGACCAGGGCGGCGACGGCCCAACCGCGCCCCTCCGAGCCGCCGGTGAACGACGGGAACATGGCTAGAGCTGCGGCGCCCAGCACCACCGCGACCGCCCCGCAGGCGACGCCCACCTGGGTCAGCCGCAGATGGGTCCTCATCCGGGCGGCGATGGCGGGCTGCTCCGTGGACCCGTATGCCGCGATCTGCTCCGCCCGGTACTCCGCGTCCCGCATGAGGCCCAGCGTACTGATCGAACGGCCTCCGGCCGACCACCGCACACCCCGGGGGCGTGAGCCGACGGTCCGTTCACCGAGACGCCCTAACCTGGCCCCCATGCCGTCCGCTGCGACCCTGACGATCGACTCCGCGTTGGCCGGGGCCACTCGAGAACAGGTCGAACAGCTCCTGGCCCGCGCCCAGGCGGCGGACGGCTACCGCGCGCTGAACGAGGCCGCCGAGCTCGCCCTGCGTCAGGACTCCTCCGCTGTGGTCCACCTGACCGCCCTGGCGGACGACCGGGTGGTCGGCTACGCCCAGCTCGCACCCGGGCCGGAGGGCAGCACCGGCTTCGTAGTCGTCGATCCGGGGGCCCGGCGCTCGGGCGTCGGCCTCCGACTGGTCCGCGCCCTGGTTGAGCACGCGCCGTCCCCACTGCAGCTGCTCGCTCCCACCGACAGTGCGGCGGCGCAGGCCCTCGCCGCCCGCGCCGGCCTGACCGCCGGCCGGACACTGCTGATCATGACGCGGGACCTGCGTCAGCCGCTGCCGGAGCCGGTGGTGCCTACGGGGGTGACGATCCGCACCTTCCGGCCGGGCCAGGACGAGGCAGCCTGGCTGACCGTGAACGCCGCGGCGTTCGCCGGCCACCCCGAGCAGGGCGCGCTGACCGACGCCGACCTGGCCGAGCGGATGGCTGAGCCGTGGTTCGACCCGGAAGGGTTCTTCCTCGCCGAGCGGGGCGGCGCCATCATCGGCTTCCACTGGACCAAGCAGCACGAGGACGGACTGGGTGAGGTGTACGTGCTCGGCGTCGCGCCGGCCGGGCACCGGCAGGGCATCGGCGGGGCGCTGCTGCTCGTCGGTCTGGAGCACCTGCGCCGACGGGGCAACACCACCGTGGAGCTCTACGTCGAGGCGGCCTCCGGCCCGGCCGTCGCGCTCTACTCCAGCTATGGCTTCACCACCGCGGCGCGTGATGTGATGTACGCGCAGCGCCCGATCCGAGCAGCACAGGAGGGCTGATGGAAGCAGTGGACACCTCGGCCGCGCCCGAGGCCCTGGCGACCGAGGCCTTCCGGGGTGACGGGCAGGCGACCTCGGTTCCTCCCGCCGCTGAGCCGCTGCCGGAGGACCGGTTCCTGGACCGCGAGCTGTCCTGGCTGGCCTTCAACAACCGGGTGCTGGATCTGGCCAAGGACAAGCTCCGAGTGCCGCTGCTGGAGCGGGCCAAGTTCCTGGCGATCTTCGCCTCGAATCTCGACGAGTTCTACATGGTGCGGGTGGCCGGGCTGAAGCGGCGGATCGCCGCCGGCGTCGCGGTGCCCACCATCAGCGGGATGATGCCTCGAGAGGTGCACTCGGCGATCCTCAGCCGGACCCGGGAGCTGGTCGGCGAGCAGGCCCGGGTGTTCCAGGAGGAGGTCCGGCCCGAGCTCGCCGCCCAGGGCATCGAGATCCTCCGCTGGGACCAGCTGACATCCGGGGAGAAGGACCGGATGAACGAGCTGTTCAACGAACGGATCTTCCCCGTCCTGACCCCGCTGGCGGTCGACCCGTCACACCCGTTCCCCTACATCTCGGGGCTGTCGATCAACCTCGCCGTACTGGTCCGCAACCCCGAGACCGGCGTACGCCAGTTCGCTCGGGTCAAGGTGCCGACCGTGCTGTCCCGGTTCATCCAGCTGGCCGAGGGCCGCTACGTCGCCCTCGAGGACGTCATCGCCCGGCACCTGGACCAGCTGTTCAGCGGGATGCAGGTCGTCGGCCACCACACGTTCCGGGTGACCCGCAACGAGGACGTCGAGGTCGAGGAGGACGACGCCGAGAACCTGCTGCTCGCCCTGGAGAAGGAGCTGCTGCGGCGGCGCGTCGGCCGGCCGCCGGTCCGGCTGGAGGTCGAGGACGACATCGACCCCAAGATGCTGGAGCTGCTCATCAGCGAGCTGGACATCAGCGAGCGTGAGGTGTTCCGGCTGCCCGGCCCGCTGGACCTGCGCGGGCTGTTCTCACTGGCCGAGATCGATCGGGCCGAGCTGAAGTACCCGGCGTTCCTGCCCTCCACCCATCCGCACCTGGCGGAGGTGGAGACGGCCTCGCCGGCGGACATGTTCGCCGCGATCAAGCAGCGGGACGTGCTGCTGCACCACCCGTACGACTCCTTCGCCACCAGCGTCCAGCGGTTCATCGAGCAGGCGGCCGACGACCCGAAGGTGCTGGCGATCAAGCAGACCCTCTACCGGACGTCCGGGGACTCGCCGATCGTCGACGCCCTGGTCGAGGCGGCCGAGGCCGGCAAGCAGGTGCTGGCCCTGGTGGAGATCAAGGCCCGGTTCGACGAGCAGGCCAACATCGCCTGGGCCCGGCGCCTGGAGCGGCACGGCTGCCATGTCGTCTACGGGCTGCTCGGGCTGAAGACGCACTGCAAGCTGTCGATGGTGGTGCGCGACGAGCCCGAGGGTCTGCGCCGCTACGTGCACATCGGCACCGGCAACTACAACCCCAAGACCGCCCGCCAGTACGAGGACATCGGGCTGCTCACCGCGAACCCGATCATCAGCGAGGACGTCGGCCGGCTGTTCAACCACCTCTCCGGAATGAGCCAGGAGACCCGCTACAAGCGGCTGCTGGTCGCACCGCACGGTATCCGCACCGGGCTGCTGGACCGGATCAACAACGAGATCGCCAACGCCGAGGACGGGCTGCCCGCGGGCATCCGGATCAAGGTCAACTCCCTGGTGGACGAGACGATCACCGACGCGCTCTACCGGGCCTCGCAGGCGGGGGTCAAGGTCGACCTGTGGGTGCGCGGCATCTGCACCATGCGGCCAGGGGCTCCCGGGCTCAGCGAGAACGTCCGGGTGCGCAGCATTCTCGGCCGGTTCCTGGAACACAGCCGGCTGTTCTGGTTCGCCAACGGCGGGACGCCCACCGTCGGCATCGGCTCTGCGGACCTGATGCACCGCAACCTCGACCGCCGGGTGGAGGTGCTGGCCTCCATCACCAACCCGGCCCACATCGCGGAGATCTCCGAGCTGTTCGACATCGCCTTCGACAAGGGCACCGCCTCCTGGAAGCTGCAGCCCGACGGCAGCTGGATCGCCTTCACCGCCGACGAGCAGGGCCGGCCGCTGCTGGACATGCAGGAGTACCTGATCGAACGCGCGCGCCGGCGCCGAACCGGGGCGAAGTAGACCCGCCTCCGTGACCGCGCTCTCCCCCTCCCCGACCGAGCGTCCGGCGGCGGTGGCCACGCTGGCCAGGCCGGTCCTGGCCGGCGGCGCCGTCGTCACCCGGCCGAACCCGCTCCGCGGAACCGAGGTGCTTCTCATCCACCGCCAGCGCTACGGCGACTGGACCCTGCCCAAGGGCAAGGTGGACCCGGGCGAGTCGCTGCCGGCGTGCGCGGTCCGGGAGGTCGCCGAGGAGACCGGCGTCAGGATCCGGCTCGCTGCACCGTTGGACACCCTGCGCTACGACGCCGGCCGGTCCGGCCCGAAGAAGGTGGACTGGTGGGGCGGGATTCCGCTGGGGGAGGTGCCGCGGCCTCCCGACGACGAGGTCGACATGGTGGCCTGGCTGCCGGTGAACGTCGCCCTGGCCCGGCTGACCTACGACCACGACCAGTTCCTTGTCGCCCAACACCTGGAGCAGCCGCCGACCACGCCGCTGATCCTGGTCCGGCACGCCAAGGCGATGGAGCGCAAGGCGTGGTCCCGCAAGGACGCCACCCGACCGATCAACTCCCGGGGTCGCCGGCAGGCGCAGCTGCTGGTGCCGATCCTGAGCGCGTACGGGATGGTCCGGCTGGTCAGCTCCACCTCGACCCGGTGCCTGAAGACGCTGCTGCCGTACGCGCACCGCCAGGAGCTGCCGATCGAGTCCTACGCGCAGCTGAGCGAGGAGGTCGGGGCCGACGACGCCAAGGGTGTGGCGAAGCTGGTCAACCGGATCCGGACGGCCACGCTGGAGACGGGCGCGCCGACCGTGATCTGCGTGCACCGGCCGGTGCTGCCGCACATCCTCGAGGCCCTGGAGATGGCACCGGCCACCCTGGCCACCGGCGAGTGCCTGGTCGCGCATCTGACCGCCGACGGCGAGGTGCACGCCGTCGAGCGCCAGCGTCCCCAGGCCTAGTGCTACATCTGCGCCACCGTCGCATGCTCATCCACGTCTCGGCGACGCGTCGCTGGTCAGCGCCGGCGGGTCACCTGCACCACCGAGGGCCGCGGACCGCGCCACTCACCCCGGCGCGGTCGTTCGCCGGCCGCGACGTAGTCCGGGAAGAACGACGTCTGGGCCTCCCAGGTGCCGCCCTCGCCGGGGTGCTGGACCGCGACGAACACCGAGCCGTCGCGGTCGTGGATCACCGGCCCGCAGGTCTCGGCGCCCTCCGGGACCGCCAGGAACTGTTCCACGTGGCCACGCTCGCGACCCTCGATCGGCACCAGGAACAGCCCGTCGGCGTACTTGATCGCTGACGGCTGGCCGTCGGTGGCAACCCACAAGTTCCGGTTGGTCGAGTCGAAGGCGACGTTGTCCGGGCAGGCTATGGGCGACACCGGGCCGTCCCAGCCGGCGAAGTAGGTCAGAACGGACTCGTCGGCCGGATCACCGCAGAGCAGGAAGATGTTCCAGGTGAACGTGGTCGCATCGGCCCGGTTGCGGAACTCGGTCAGCTCGATGACGTGGCCGTCCTTGTTCCGGGTCCGCGGGTTGGCGGCATCCGGGCCGGGGCGCCCCGCCGCCACGCCGCGGTCGCTGTTGTTGGTGCAGGCCACGTAGACCTTGCCGGTCCTGCGGTTGGGCTCGACGTCCTCGGGCCGGTCCATCGGCGTCGGCTTGACCTGGTCGGCCGCCAACCGGGTGTAGACCAGCACCTCCGCCACGGTCATGCCTGGCACCATGGACCGACCGTTGAGAGTCAGCGGGATCCAGGTGCCCCGGCCGAGGTTGGCCCCGTCCGGCCGCATCGACCCGCTGAACTTGGCGACGTACAGGTCTCCATCGCTCAGGATCAGCTTGTTGTGCCGACGGGCCGCCGAGGAGTTGCCGGGGCGGTACTTGCGCCTGGCCACGAACTTGTACAGGTAGTCGAAGCGCTCGTCGTCGCCCATGTAGGCCACCACCGTGCCGTCCGCATCGACCCGGACGTTGGCGCCCTCGTGCTTGAACCGACCCATGGCCGTGTGCTTGACCGGCGTCGAGGTCGGGTCGTCCGGGTCGATCTCGACGATGTAGCCGAACCGGTTCGGCTCGTTGACGTAGTCGGCGCTCCGGGCGTCGAAGCGCGGGTCGACCAGCTCGAAGCTGGACCCCGACGGGGCGCTGGCATCCGTCAGCCCGTAACGGGCCTGCCCGCGCTCGGTTCCGGTCGCCAGGAAGTAGTTGTTGAAGTTCTCCTCGCCGGACAGGATGGTCCCCCACGGAGTCGTGCCACCGGCGCAGTTGCCCAGGGTGCCCAGCACCCGGCGGCCGGTCGGATCAGCGGCTGTCTTGACCAGGTCGCTGCCCGCGGCCGGACCGGTCAGGGCGAACGGGGTGTACGCGGTGATCCGACGGTTCTTGTCGCCGTCCCGGACGTAGCGCCACGGACGCCCCCTGTCGTTGCGGCGCAGCTCGACCACGCTGAGGCCGACCGCGGCCATCAGAGCCTTGATCACCTCCCGCTCCTCGGCGGCGGAACTGGTGGGCGGGAACATGATCTCCCGGTTGACGTACTCGTGGTTGCAGCACAGCAGCGCGCGCCGGCCCCGCCGGTCGGTGACCAGGATGTCCAGGTAGTCGTTGTTGTAACCGAACTGCCGCTCCTGGGCCTCGGCGTCGGGGACGTTCGGGTTGAAGGCCGGCGAGTCGGAGAACAGCGGGTCGCCCCAGCGCAGGATGGCGGTCCACTGGTAGTTCCGCGGCACGGTGAAGGCGTCGACGCCGTCCGGAACCGGAGCGATGGGGTCGAACGGCAGTCCGGGCGGCGGGGCGGCCGCGGCCGGAAGAGCCAGACCGCCCGCGGGCAGCGCGGCCGCTGCGGCGATCGCGCCGGTGCCGATCAGCACCGACCGCCGGCTGAGCTGCCGGCGGGCGATCTCGGCGAACGTGGGCTCGGTGCTGGTGTTCGGGGCCGGATGGGCGCAGGCGCTGCCGCACTTGAGGTGACAGGTCACGGCGCTGCGGTTTCCATGAGTCTGGCCCGCCATGGGCAGAAGTTGGTGCACGACGTCTCTCCCGAGGTCCGAAGGTCCTGCGCCTCAGGGCGAGCGCAGCGATGGTCATCCAATCGGCCGCGGACGACGGCTGGATGTCTCCGACGCGACGTCTCGGTGAACAAGGACCGACCCGCAAGTTCCGTGCTCGGTGCCGGCGTACTCGGGGTCGTACGGTGCTGCGAAGTCAGCACATCGTGGACGGAAGGGTGTCGACCGCTGACGCGGGCCGGAATGGTCGCCACCACCCCGGGGGTCGCGAGCGCCGACACTAACAGGCGACCGTCGCGAGCCCGTGCTGAACCTGGGCGGTGCTGGTCACCTGGGCCAGGAGGTCCTCCGCCTGGTCCGGCGCACTCGGCCGATACCAGTCCTGGCCGGCCTGGCAGACCAGCACCTCCACACCGGTCCCAGCCAGAACCAGCGGCAGGGTGTGCAGCACCGCGGACGGGAAGCTGAGCAGCGTACGTCCTACCGGGCCCCGTCGCGCCACCAGCTCCAGCGGCAGGTCGGGTCGGATCACCTCCACCCGCAGCCCGGTGATCTCTGCCAGCTTCTCCTCGCCCTCCTTGCGGTGGGCGAAGTACCGGCCGACGCGGTACTGCTGCACGAGCGACCGCACCGCAGCCAGGTAGCGCTCCGACCGGACGACCCCGGTCTCCACCAGCGAGGTGCCGACCAGATCCGGGGCCTCGTTGATCGCGGGCGCCGGGAAGCGCGACCGTACCCAGGCGTAGGTGTTGGGCACCACCTCCACGCCGGCCAGCTCTACCGGCATCGCGGTGAAGATCCTCAGACCCCCGTCGAGCAGTCGGCGCCGGGCGGTGCCGGCGAACACGTCCCGGACGGTGCCGAGCAACGGCCGCGGAGCACCAGGCGGCACCGTGCGTTGCCACCGGACCAGGGGGTCGCCCGCGGCCCAGCGGCGGGCAAACTCCAAGGTGGCAGTGCCGTGGTCGACCAGCGTCACCGGCCGGGGCCGGGACGTCGCGAGCAGGGACTGGACGACCCTGGAGAACGGGTCACCGACCACAAGCTGGTCGACGGCACGGAGGTGGCCGAGCAGCGCCCAGTAGGCCGGCGGTCCCCTCCGACCGAGCCGCGGCTCGTACCACAGCACCTGGTGACTGGTGTCGGAGGCCAGCGCGGCCATCGCGCGAAGCTGGTCCCGGGTCGGCCCCGCCTTCGGGGCGAGGACCGCGATCGGCAAGTCCTTCAGGTCGGGACTCTGGTACGCGAACTCCAGCACGTTCAGCAGCTGCGCCGGACTCTCCACCAGAGCCAGTGCCGTGGCTCCGGCGGGCGAGGCGGTCACGACACGGGGACCGGCTGCGGATCCTCCGCGAGCAAGTCCGGGACCCGACACAGCTTCTTCATCGCGGCCAGCTCACCCGGGTAGACCTGCTTCACACCGTCGCCAGGGCGTCGAGAGCCCAGGACTTCTTGGGCATGATCATGGGTCGGCATCGTACCCGTCATCGAGCTGCTTCCCCCGGCCCGACGGAGGCGCGCTATAGAGTGTCGATTATTACGCGGCGGATCGGATCTCAACGCGAGCGAGGTCCACCGTGCGTTACGTCGTGCGCGTATCGACGTTCACGCTGCGTTCACCTTCGCACCCCCTCGCGGTCAAGTGCCGGCCCTACCGTTGCCTCCGGTGCCGCGCTGGCGGGCCGATGTGCGACCGCGACCGCGCTGCGGCGAGGCAACGACATCTTCAGTACTGAAGGGAAAGACGTGAAATTCTCGCGTATCGGCGCCGCCGTGGCGCTCAGCACCACCCTGGCTCTGGCCTTCTCCGGCTGCGCCGCCAACGAGGGCGGCGCCGGAGCAGGTGCGTCCCCGGGTTCCGGTGAGACCGCCGAGCAGCTCTCGGGGACGCTCACCGGCGTGGGCTCCTCGGCCATGGCCTCGGCCCAGGAGACCTGGGTCGCGCAGTTCCAGACCGCCAATCCCGATGTCACGGTCAACTACTCTCCCGACGGATCGGGTGCCGGCCGGGACGCCTTCGCCGGCGGTGGCGCCGACTTCGCGGGCTCGGACCGGGCCCTCGACGTCGACGAGCTGGGGCCGGATGCGCTCACCAAGTCCCGCTGCGCCGAGGGCGCCAAGGCGATCAACCTGCCGGTCTACATCTCGCCGATCGCCGTCATCTACAACCTGGAGGGCGTGGACAGCCTCAAGCTCGACGCGGCCACGGTCGCCGGCATCTTCCGCGGTCAGATCACCAAGTGGAACGACCCGAAGATCGCCGCGCAGAACGAGGGGGTCGAGCTGCCGAGCACCGCCATCACCGCCGTGCACCGGGCCGACGACTCCGGCACCACGGAGAACTTCACCGACTACCTGCACGCCGTCGCCCCACAGGTTTGGGACAAGGAGGCGGACGGCGAGTGGCCGTACCCGGGTGGCGAGGCCGCGCCGCAGACCTCCGGCATGGTGGACGCGGTGACCAACGGCACCGGCACCATCGGCTACGCCGACGCCTCCCGGGCCGGTGACCTCGGCGTGGCCGAGATCAAGGTCGGCGACAGCTACGTCAAGTACAGCCCGGAGGCCGCGAGCGCCGTGGTGGACGCCTCTCCGCGGGCCGAGGATGTGGAGCGCAGCCAGAACGACCTGGCCTTCGAGCTCGACCGGAAGGCTTCGGGCGACGTCTACCCGATCGTCCTGGTGGCCTACGCCATCGCCTGCGAGAAGTACAAGGACCCGCAGACCGCGGCCCGCGTCAAGGCCTACCTGACCTACATCGGCTCGGCGGAGGGCCAGCAGGCCGCGGCCTCGGAGGTCGGTAACGCTCCGCTGTCGGCGGAGCTGTCGGGGCGGGTCGAGACCTCGGCCAACTCGATCTCCTGAATGGTCCCGTCGGGCCCGCTCACGCCGCATAGGTGCGAAGCGGGCCCGACGGTGATCTGATATTCGCAACGTCGCCGTCGCCCGGGAGCGCGCATGACACAGATCAAGCCGAATGCGGAGGTGAGGCCGATCGTCCCGCCCACCTCCTCGCCAGAGGCCCCACCACCCGACCTGGCCCCACCGCCGGACCTGGCCTCGCCGAGCCGGCACGGCTCGGTCCGCCGGCTCGGCGACCGGGTCTTCTCGGGCAGCGCCACCACGGCCGGCGTCGTCATCCTGGCGGTGCTGGTCCTGGTCGCCACCTTCCTGGTGGTCCAGGGCGTGCCGGCGCTGACCGCCCCGGCCGAGGACCTGCCGTACGGCCCGTTCCTGTCCTTCGTCCTGCCACTGGCCTTCGCCACCGTCTGGGCCGCGTTCCTGGCTCTGCTGATGGCGGTGCCGGTCGCTCTGGGCATCGCCCTGTTCATCTCCCACTACGCCCCACGGCGGCTGGCCTCGGGGCTCGGCTACGTTGTCGACCTGCTGGCCGCGGTGCCGTCGGTGGTGTTCGGCCTATGGGGAGTCAACGTGCTCGCCCCGGCGATCCAGCCCGCGTACTCCTGGCTGGCCAGCACCCTGGGCTTCATCCCCCTGTTCGCCGGCCCGGTCTCGGGCACTGGCCGGACGATCTTCACGGTGGCCATCGTGCTGGCGGTGATGATCCTGCCCATCATCACCGCCCTGTCGCGCGAGGTGTTCCTGCAGACTCCGCGGCTGCACGAGGAGGCCGCGCTGGCCCTCGGCGCGACCCGCTGGGAGATGGTGCGCACCGCGGTGCTGCCGTTCGCCCGGCCGGGCATCATCTCCGCCGCCATGCTCGGCCTGGGCCGGGCGCTGGGCGAGACCATGGCCGTCGCGCTGGTCCTCTCCCCCGGGGCGGTCATCTCGTTCGCGCTGCTCAAGTCGGAGGCCCCGACCACGATCGCCGGCAACATCGCGCTGAGCTTCCCCGAGGCGTACGGGCTGGGAGTCAACCAGCTCATCGCCACCGGCCTGGTGCTGTTCGCCATCACCCTGGCCGTCAACATGATCGCCCGCGCCATCATCGAGCGGCGCAAAGAGTTCTCCGGAGCGAACTGATGTCAGCTGCTGTCGCCACCCGCCCGGCGGGCACCCGGGGACTCACCGCCAACCAGCTCCCGGCGTGGACCAGCGGGGTGGTGCTCGCGGTCAGCCTGGCGGTCTCCGTGTCGCTGTTCGCCCTTCTCGGCTCGTTCGGTCTGATCCGTACGCTGGCGGTGGCCCTGGTCCTGTACGGGATCGTCATCGTGACAGCCTCCGCCGTCGTGGAGGGAGGCCGCAAGGCCAAGGACCGGCTGGCCACCACACTGGTGACTTCGGCCTTCGTCCTGGCCCTGCTGCCGCTGGTGTCGCTGGTCGTCTCGGTCATCAGCAACGGCAGCGCCCGCTTCGACCCGATGTTCTTCACCTACTCGCTGCGCAGCGTGGTCGGCGAGGGCGGCGGCGCGGTGCACGCCATCACCGGCACGCTCTGGGTCACCGCGATCGCCACGCTCATCTCGGTACCGATCGGTCTGATGGCCGCCATCTACCTGGTCGAGTACGGCCAGGG
>DASQVF010000310.1:0-7692 GCA_035640915.1 Propionibacteriaceae bacterium | reverse complement strand
AGACCACGGTGGTGGCCGACTACAACCGCCGGTTCGCCGAGCGATCCGGCGTACGGCGGCTCGACGACGACGAGGCCGACCAGGTCAAGGCGGCCTTCACCGCCTACCTGGACACGGTGCCCGACGACAAGAAGGAGGGAGTGGTGATGTTCGACGTCCTCGACGTGGTCGGGCGCGAGGGCTTCGGCATCGGCAGCGCCGGGTTGCCGACGTACAACGTGCTGATCGAGGGCTTCAGCCAGGCGTTGGACAACGACGTCGTGCTCAGCCTGAAGCAGGGCAACGTCGCCGCTCCCAGCCGGGTGGTGCAGGACGAGGAGATCGCCGGCTTCTTCCGCCATCACGGGCACCGGACGGCGCTGAGCCAGCGGGCTCTGCAGGCCCACGCCGACCGGTTCCTGGGGTGGACCGAGCTGCCCGGGCACGACGGCGCGCCGACCGGGTTCGTGGTCAGCGAGCTGTCACCGTACGAGGCGGACCTGGACTGGGCGGCGATCGACGAGCCGGAGCAGATGATCGAGGTGGTCGGGCAGCTGGGCCAGGCGACGGCCAAGATCCACTGCGTCGACGACGACGACGCCGAGCGCGACCTGGTCGAGGTCAGCGTCGAGCAGGTGGTCACCGACTGTGTCGGCGACGACGTGGACGGGCTGGTGCGCGACCTCACCGAGTTCGCGCATCGCTACGCCGGCCAGGTCCGCGAGGACCACGCCCTGTTCGTCGACGCCTTCCGGAGCGGTGCGTTCGCCGAGGTCGCTCCGGCCTGACCCGGACGCGGCGGTCACTCCGGCGGCTCGGCGCGGAGACCGACCTCGGCCAGGGCGAGCGAACGCGCCTCGGTCAGCCGACCGAGCCGGCGGATCGCCTCGTCGAGCACGTCGTCGGCCTTGCAGAAGGCCCAGCGGACGTACGGCCGACCGGCCTCCACCTGGTCGTAGAAGACCTGGTGCGGGATGGCCACCACGCCGCAGCGTTGCGGCAGGTCACGGCAGAACTCGACGCCGTCGGCATAGCCCAGTGGGCGTACGTCGGTGGTCATGAAGTACGTACCGCGGGGGAGGTGCGGCTCCAGACCGACGGAGCGCAGTCCGGCGGCCAGCCGGTCCCGCTTCTGCTGCAGCGCCTGGCGGGACTGGGCCACCCACTCGTCGCCCTCGTTGAGCGCCCGGGCCACGGCGGGCTGGAACGGTGCGCCGGAGACGTAGGTGAGGAACTGTTTGACCGCGGTCACCGCGGTGACGAGCTCGGCCGGTCCCAGCGCCCAGCCGATCTTCCAGCCGGTCGCCGAGAAGGTCTTGCCCGCCGAGGAGATCCGCAGCGTGCGGCTGCGCATGCCGGGGAACGTCGCCAACGGCAGGTGCTCGGCGTCGTCGAAGACCAGATGCTCGTACACCTCGTCGCAGATCACCAGCACGTCGTGGGCGGCGGCCAGCCGGGCTATCTCGGCCAGGTCGGCCCGGTCCAGCACGGTGCCGGTCGGGTTGTGCGGTGAGTTGATCACCAGCGCCTTGGTCCGCGGGCTGAACGCCGCCGCCAGCTCGGCGTGGTCGAGCCGGAAGTCCGGTCCGAACAGGCCGACCCCGACCCGGGCGCCGCCGGCCAGGTCGATGGAGGCCGCGTAGGAGTCGTAGAACGGCTCCAGCGCGATCACCTCGTCGCCCGGGTTGACGAAGGCCAGCAGGGCCGCCGCGATGGCCTCGGTCGCGCCGGTGGTGACCAGCACCTCGCTGTCGGGGTCGTAGTCGAGCCCGTAGTGGCGGCGGCTGTGCTCCGCAATCGCCTCCCGCAGCGGTCGGATGCCACGGCCCGGCGGGTACTGGTTGACGCCGTCGGCGATGGCCGCCCGCGCCTCGTCGAGCATGAAGTCGGGGCCGTCGGTGTCCGGGAAGCCCTGCCCCAGGTTCACCGACTTGGTCGCCACGGCCAGGGCCGACATCTCGGCGAAGATCGTCGTCGTCGCCGACCGGACCCGGTCGGCCTGCCACCCCTGACCCACGCCCCGACTTTAGGGCATGTCCAGCACACCGCCACGCGGTCGTGACAGCTTCGCGACCTCGGGCTCCCCCCAGGCCCATCCATGCTTCGCCGAACATCCGCGGGGGCTGCCGACTGCGCTCGTCTTCGGCCAAAATCCACCGCGACCCTGGATGGGCCGGGCACAATTACTTCGGTGAGCAGTTCGAACAGCTGGAGGGAGGCCGCGCCGACGCGACGTCGGCGGTCTCCACTGACCCTGCTCGGCATCGCACTGCTGGCGGCGGGGCTGGCCTGCCTGGGTTGGGTGGCGTTCCAGTACTTCGGCACCAACGTGGTCTCCGAGCAGGCGTTCGAGACCGAGAGCCAGCAGCTGCGGGCCAGCTGGCAGGAGCCGGACAGAGCCGACCCACCGGCCCGGGACCAGACCTCAAGCGTTCCCGGCGATGCCATCGCGCTGCTACGGATCCCCGCCTTCGGGGACGACTACGAGGTACCGATCCTGGAGGGCACCAAGCTGTCGGTCCTGTCCAAGGGCGTCGGCCACTACGAGTCGACGGCGGCTCCGGGGCAGATCGGCAACTTCGCGATCGCCGGGCACCGGGTCACGCACGGCCAGCCGTTCGCCAAGCTGCTGGCCCTGCAGAAGGGCGACGAGGTGATCGTGGAGACCCGCGAGGCGATCTACACCTACGTGATCGACGACTCGCCGCGCCAGCTCACGGTGGACGACAGCGAGACGTGGGTCCTCGACCCGGTACCCGGGAAGCCGGACGCCAAGCCGACCGAGGCGTTGATCACCCTCACCACCTGCCAGGACCTCTTCCGCTCCCCGGACCGGTCGATCGGCTTCGGGCGCCTGCAGAGCACCCAGACCAAGTAGGCCCGGCGTATCCGCCGCACTAGGGTGCCGGACGTGAACACGACCGCTGTCGACGACACCGCGACCCTGATCGAGCAGATCAAGACCCTGGCCGTCGTACGCGAACGGGTCACGCTGGCCTCCGGCCGGATGGCCGACTACTACGTCGACATGCGCCGCGTCAGCCTGGACGGGTATGCCGCCCCGATCGTCGGCCGGGTGATGCGGGACCTGGTGGCCGACTGGCAGTTCGAGGCGGTCGGTGGCCTGACCCTGGGCGCCGACCCGGTGGCCACGGCCATGCTGCACGCCGCGGCCGGCGCGGGCGGGCGACTGGACGCCTTCGTGGTCCGCAAGGAGGAGAAGTCCCACGGGTTGCAGCGGCGGATCGAGGGGGCACCGGTCGAGGGCCGGCGGGTGCTGGCGGTGGAGGACACCAGCACCACCGGCGGCTCAGTCCTGACCGCCGTGCAGGCGCTGCGCGAGGCCGGGGCCGAGGTGGTCGGGGTGGCGGTGATCGTCGACCGGGACACCGGGGCTCGCGAGGCCGTCGAGGCGGCCGGCCTGGCCTACCGGTTCGCGGTCTCCGCGGCCGATCTCGGCCTCAGCAACCCCCAACTGCCTTAGTCTGGGCCTAGTCGAGCAGCGGAGGGATTCGAATGGGCAGCTTCGTAACGGTGATCATCGTCATCCTGGTGATCGTCGTCATCCTCGCGTTGATCGGGATGAGCGCGTACAACGGCTTCGTCAAGTCCCGCAACGTGATCCAGGAGTCCTGGCGCCAGGTCGACGTCGAGCTCAACCGGCGCTACGAGCTGATCCCCAACCTGGTCGAGACCGTGCGAGCGTACGCAGCGCACGAGCGCAACACGCTGGAGGACATCACCCGGCTGCGCAGCCAGGCGCAGCAGCTGTCCTCCACGGAGGGTGCCCTGCCCAGCCCGCAGCGCGCCGAGGTGGAGGAGCAGCTGTCCGGCGCCGTCCGGAACCTGATCGTCAGCGTCGAGGCCTACCCGGACCTGAAGAGCAACACCAACTTCCTGGAGCTGCAGCGGCAGCTGGCCGAGACCGAGGACCGCATCGCGGCCGGCCGGCGTTACTACAACGCGAACGTGCGGGTCTACAACACCAAGGTCGAGTCGGTGCCGACCAACCTGATCGCCAATCTGTTCAACTTCGAGAAGGCGACCTACTTCGAGGTCAACGACCCCTCCGTCCGCCAGGCCCCGAACGTGAGCTTCGGTGAGATCGCCTACCGCGGCGACCCGCAGGGCGGCGGGCAGGGGCAGGGCTCGGTGCCGGCCGGCTCCTCCGGCCAGCAGGACGCCCTGCCCAACCCGCAGCAGTACTCGCAGCCCCCGTACGCCGACCCGCCGCCGCGGGAGCCCGAGGCGCAGCCGCAGAACCCCTACACCACCCAGCCGAACCCCTACACCCAGCCCCCGCAGCAGGCCCAGGCGCCCGGCGGCTACACCGCCCCCGACTACCAGTCCCCGCCGCAGCAGCCGCCGCCCGGCCAGAGCGGGTACCAGCCGCCGCAGACCTGACGTCCGGTCCGGTTCCCGGGGCCTGACAGAGTGGGTGGCGTGAGCGAGATGACCTACACCCAGCTGGGCCCCTCGGGGCTGACCGTGTCCACCGTCGGCCTCGGCTGCAACAACTTCGGCGCCCGGATGCCCGACGAGGACGTCCCGAAGGTCGTGCACGCGGCCATCGATGCCGGCATCACGCTGTTCGACACCGCTGACGTCTACGGCAACGTCGGGGGCTCGGAGACCCTGCTCGGCCAGGCCCTCGGTGATCGCCGCTCCGAGGTCGTGATCGCCACCAAGTTCGGCTCGGACATGCAGGGCGCGAACGGGCCGGACTGGGGCGCCCGGGGCTCCCGCCGTTACATCCGGATCGCGGTCGAGTCCAGCCTGCGCCGGCTCGGCACCGACTGGATCGACCTCTACCAGCTGCACAGCCCCGACCCGCACACCCCCATCGAGGAGACGCTGGCCGCTCTCGACGAACTCGTACAGGAGGGCAAGGTCCGCTATCTCGGATCGTCCAACCTGGCCGGCTGGCAGGTGGTCGACGCCGACTGGATCGCCCGGACCAGCGGCTACTCGGGGTTCGTGACGGCGCAGAACGAGTACTCCTGGCTCAACCGCGGGATCGAGGCCGAGCTGGTGCCGGCGCTGGCCCATACCGGGCAGTCGCTGCTGCCGTACTTCCCGTTGGCCCGCGGCCTGCTCACCGGCAAGTACCGGCGCGGCGAGGGCGCGCCGTCCGGGACCCGCCTGGCCCAGCAGACGGCACCGCTGGAGCGGGCCAACTTCGACGTGATCGAGGCGATCGAGAAGTTCGCCGCCGATCATGGGGTGACGGTGCTCCAGGTCGCCATCGGTGGGCTGGCGGCCATGCCGACGGTCGGGTCGGTGATCGCCGGTGCGACCAAGGTGGAGCAGGTCGAGCAGAACGTGGCCGCCGGGCTCTGGTCGCCGAGCGAGGAGGACCTGGCCGAGCTCCAGCGGATCACCGGGTAGCGTCGTACGCCTCGACGGGCCGCCAGAGTCTCCCGGCATACGCCGACAGGGCGCCCGAGAGCTGGGTTTTCCGAAAAACGCTGCGCCCCGTCCTAATAGTTCGTATTCTTCGAGGATCGGGCGCGCTTTCCATCACGTGCGCGGCGTGCGGCGTAGGCCCGACAACTCTTGGCTGGGGGGCCTGATGATTCGCAACGCATTCGCGGGCAGCGTCACGAGGACGAGCAGGAACGATCGGGCCGCAGTCGCGGCGTGGCAACCATGGGCAGGACACCCTCGGCTCCGAGCCATCCTTCTGGCCTTGGTGATGGTGGCGGTGACGGGCGTCTCCGTGGTGACCACGGCACGGCCGGCCGAGGCCGCGACCCTGCCGGCCGGCTTCTCCGAGACGACGGTCTTATCCGGCCTCATCAACCCGACAGTGGCGCGGTTCAGCCCCGACGGCCGGGTCTTCGTCGCCGAGAAGCGCGGCGTGGTCAAGGTCTTTGACTCCTTGACCGACACCACGCCCACCACGTTCGCTGACCTCAGGACGAACGTGCACAACTTTTGGGACCGCGGCCTGCTGGGCATGGCGCTCGCGCCCGGCTTCCCGACCGATCCCTACGTCTACGTGCTCTACACCTACGACCACGAGTTCGGCTCCAGCGCGCCCGCCCCGCGCTGGGGAACGCCCGGGGCCGACTCGGACGCCTGCCCGACACCACCGGGCGCCACGGGGG
Organism: Propionibacteriaceae bacterium; assembly: GCA_035640915.1. Taxonomy (GTDB): domain Bacteria; phylum Actinomycetota; class Actinomycetes; order Propionibacteriales; family Propionibacteriaceae; genus Microlunatus. Next base: position 1,603 of record DASQVF010000310.1, on the reverse strand, counting down.
ACGGCTGCGTCGTGAGCGGCCGGCTGTCCCGGCTGCAGGCGTCCGGCAACACCATGACCGGCAGCGAGCAGGTGCTCATCGAGGACTGGTGCCAGCAGTACCCCAGCCACTCGGTCGGCTCGGTTGAGTTCGGCCGGGACGGAGCACTTTACGCCAGCGCCGGCGACGGCGCGAGCTTCAACTTCACCGACTGGGGCCAGGACGGGTCGCCGCTCAACCCCTGTGGCGACCCGCCCGGTGGGGCCGGCGCCGCGCTCACGCCACCCACCGCCGAGGGCGGGGCCCTCCGCAGCCAGGACATCCGCACCGGGGGAGACCCCACCGGCCTCGACGGCACCGTCATCCGCGTCGACCCCGCCACGGGAGCCGCGTACACCGGCAACCCGGGGATGAGCAGTGCCGACCCCAACGTCCGACGGATCATCGCCTCCGGTCTGCGCAACCCGTTCCGGATCACCAACCGGCCCGGGACGGACGAGATCTGGCTGGGCGACGTGGGCTGGAACGAGTGGGAGGAGATCAACCGCATCGTGGCCCCGACGGGGGGGACGGTGAACTTTGGGTGGCCCTGCTACGAGGGAGCCGGTCGTCAGGGCGGCTACGACGGCGCGAACCTGAACATCTGCGAGAACCTGTACGCGGCGGGCTCAGGTGCGGTCACGGCGCCCTACTTCGCCTACCACCACACCAGCCGGGTCGTGCCGAACGAGAACTGCCCGACGGGCAGCTCCTCGACCGCCGGCCTCGAGTTCGAGTTCGCGGTCCCCGAGAGCAACTACCCGGCCGAGTACGACGGCGCCCTGTTCTTCGCCGACTACAACCGCGACTGCATCTGGGTGATGCCGAAGGGCGCCGATCCGAACCCGGCCCCCGGCCTCATCCGCACCTTCGCCGCCGGAGCCGCGAATCCGGTCAACCTGGAGATCGGGCCCAAGGGTGACCTGTTCTACGTGGACTTCGACGGCGGCACCATCCGGCGGATCAGCTATGCGAGCGGGAACCGGCCTCCCGTCGCCGCCGCTACGGCCAACCCGACCACCGGGCCCGCGCCGTTGACCGTCACCTTCAACGGCGGCGGCTCCAGCGACCCCGACGGGGATGCGCTCAGCTACGCGTGGGACCTGGACCATGACGGAGCCTTCGACGACTCGGCAGCGGTCAACCCGACCTACACCTATTCGACCTCTGGCAGTCACGTCGCGACGCTCCGGGTGACCGACGGGTCCGGCGCCACGGCCACCGCCACCGTCACCATCACGGTCGGGGACACCCCACCGAATGCGGTGATCAGCTCTCCGGCGGCCGGCACGACCTGGAGAGTGGGTGACACCATCAGCTTCTCCGGGTCGGCGACCGATGCCCAGGACGGCAACCTGCCGGCGTCGGCCCTCACCTGGAAGCTGATCCAGCAGCACTGCCCTTCGAACTGCCATGAGCACGAGGTGCAGTCCATCACCGGCGCGTCAGGATCCTTCGTCGCTCCGGACCACGAATACCCGTCGTACCTCGAGCTGAGGCTGACCGCCACGGACTCCGGCGGGCTCACCAGCGTCCGATCGGTCCGCCTGGACCCGAGGACCGTGGTGCTGACCTTCCAGACCAG